>NZ_LNCQ01000052.1:0-124914 GCF_002831785.1 Allobosea sp. FBZP-16
CCTGGCGCGCCGTGCGTCGCGATGCCCGCCGCCACCGCTCGCCCAATGCCGGCTGGCCGGAGGCGGCGATGGCAGGTGCGCTCGGGCTTCGTCTCGCCGGCCCGCGCGTCTACGGGGCGGTCAGGGTCGAGGATGGCTGGATGGGCGATGGCAGGGCGGAAGCGACGGCGGCGGACATAAGGCGGGCGCTCGCCCTCTACCGACGCTCCTGCCTGCTGCTCTGGGGGTTGGCGGCAGTTGCAAGCGTGGCCGCGCTCGCCCTCTAGAACTCGATCCCCTCCTGCGCCTTCACCCCGGCGGCGAAGTGATGCTTCACCAGCGTCATCTCGGTGACGAGGTCAGCCGCTTCGATCAGCTCCGCCTTGGCGTTTCGCCCGGTGACGACGATGTGGAGGTCGGGCCGGCGGGCCTGCAAGGCCGCCACGACCTCGGCGAGCGGCAGGTAGTCGTAGCGCAGCGCGATGTTGAGTTCGTCGAGCACCAACAGCCGGATCCCGTCGTCGGCCATCAATTCCTTCGCCTTGTCGAAGGCGCGCGCCGCGGCGGCGATGTCGCGGGCCTTGTCCTGCGTCTCCCAGGTGAAGCCCTCGCCCATCGAATGCCAGGAGACCTGATCGCCGAAGGCGTCCAGCGCCTTGCGTTCGCCGGTCGACCAGGCGCCCTTGATGAACTGGACGACACCGATGCGCCAGCCATGGCCGAGCGCCCGCAGGATCAGGCCGAAGGCGGCGGTCGACTTGCCCTTGCCCGGGCCGGTGTTGACGATCAGCAGGCCCTTTTCCAGCGTCTTGCCGGCGACCTCGGCGTCCTGCACCGCCTTGCGCTTTGCCATCTTCGCCTTGTGGCGGGCAGCGTCCTCAGCTTCGTTGGTCATCGTCACGTCGCGCTTCTACTTCACCTGCATCGGCAATCCGGCGACCATGAAGACCACGCGCGCGGCCTGAGCCGCAAGCCGCTGATGCAGCCGGCCGGCCTCGTCGCGGAAGCGGCGGGCGAGCGCATTGTCCGGCACGATGCCGAGGCCGACCTCGTTCGAGACCAGCACCACCGGTGCGCTCGCCTCGCGGCAGGCCGCGACGAGCTCGCCGGTGGCGATCGCGATGTCGCGTTCGGCGAGCAGCAGATTGGTCAGCCAGAGCGTCAGGCAATCGACCAGGATGGGCTGCCCGGCCCGCGCATTGCGAATCGCCTCGGGCAGCGCGACAGGCGCATCGACCGTCTGCCAGTCGCGCGAGCGCCTGGCGCGGTGCTCGGCGATGCGGGCGCGCATCTCGTCGTCATAGGCCTGCGCGGTCGCGATGTAGGTCCAGGGTGCCGGCAGCGCCTCGATCAGCGCCTCGGCATGACGGCTCTTGCCGGAACGGGCGCCGCCGAGGACGAGGGTGAGCAGGGGAAGGGTCATGTCTGGCATTCGCTTTCGGAGAGACGTCGTGCATTGCACAGCACCGCGCCTGTGGCTAATGATCATCCGTGACGGTGCCTCGACGACGAGGTGAAAAGGGAACGCGGTGAAAGGCCGCGGCTGCCCCCGCAACTGTAAGCGGCGCGTCCTGCGCCATCGGCCACTGGGTTTCCCGGGAAGGCGGAGCAGGACACCAAGCCGTGAGCCAGGAGACCTGCCGTCATTCGATGTCGTCCAGCCGGCTGCCGGTGGGGTGGCCAAGGAGAACCAGATGAATACGGCTACCGTCACCAGCCAGGCCAGCGTTTCGGAGCGAGCGAAAGCCGTCGCCGCTGCGCTGATCCTCGGCTTCGTGCTGATCTACACCGTCGGCTTCGCCGCCTCGTCCACTGTCCACAACGCGGCGCACGACACCCGTCACGGCCTCGCCTTCCCCTGTCATTGAGGGGAACCACATGGTCACGCGTGTTCTCACGGTCAGCATCCTGGCCGGGCTTCTGGCTGGGCTGCTGATCTCGGCGCTCCAGCACGTCACCACCACCCCGCTGATCCTCAAGGCCGAGACCTACGAGGCGGCGTTGCGCGCGCAGGGCGCACCGATGCAGGCCGCCTTCTCAGGCGAAGCCCGCATCCAGCTCGCTCACAACGACCCAAAGGCAGGCCCAGACCATGCCGGCGAGCATGACTGGAAGCCGCAGGACGGCTTGCAGCGCACGGCCTTCACCAGCCTGGTGACGATCGGCACCGCGATCGGCTTCGCGGCGCTGCTTCTCGCCGGGATGATCGCGGCGAACGAGCAGATCGACCAGCGCCGCGCATTGGCCTGGGCGGTGTGCGGCTTCTTCGCTTTCGGGCTCGCCCCGGCAATGGGGCTGGCGCCGGAACTGCCGGGCTCCGCCGCAGCCGAACTGCAGCAGCGCCAGCTCTGGTGGCTGCTGACGGCGATGGTCACCGCCGGCGCGCTCTTCGTCTTCCTGCGCGTCGAGGCTTCCTGGGCCCGAGCACTCGCCGTCCTCGCCTTGCTGCTGCCGCATCTGATCGGTGCCCCGCATCCGGCCGCGCCGGAAAGCAAGGTGCCGGCCGAGATCGCCGCACATTTCGCCGCGCTCTCGCTCGCCATCCAGGCCGCGCTGTGGCTCGTCACCGGCTTTGCCGTCGGCGTGCTCTGGCCCTGGGCCACGCGCCGCAGCGCCGCTCCCGTAGCGGCCTGACGCCTCGTGCGGCCGGCGACGGCCGCGCCAGCCCAAGGAGGCGTTGTCATGCTCGAAGGCGATCTCGCCCTCGCGACGCAAGTTCGGCAGCAGCCGGGCTGCACCATCCATGTCTGCACCACCTGCCGGCGCCAACGCGAGGACCTGCCGGAGGGTTATGACCAGCCGGGCATCGCGCTCGCAGCCGTACTGGACGAGCGCCTGGCGGGCAGTGGCATCGCCGTCGTGCCGGTCGAATGCCTCTCGGTCTGCAAGCGGCCCTGCACGATCGCGCTCGCGGCGGAGGGCAAATGGACCTATCTGATCGGCGATCTCGACGCCGGTCTTCATCTCGACGAGATCGTCAGCGGGGCGGAGAAATTTGCCGCCAGCGCCAACGGCATCGTTCCCTGGAAGGAAAGACCCGCCTCGTTCCGCAAGGGCGTGGTCGCGCGCGTGCCTCCGCTGCCGCGCACACAAGGATCAAACGAATGAACGCTCCTCAGACCACGACGCTCGGCAAGGTGCCGTGCACGATCATCACCGGCTTCCTCGGCGCCGGTAAGACCACCCTGGTCCGCCATCTCCTGGAGAATGCCGGCGGCAAGCGCCTCGCCGTTCTCGTCAACGAGTTTGGCGATCTCGGCTTCGACGGCTCCTTCATCGCCGGCTGCGGCATCGAGGGCTGCACGCAGGACGACATCGTCGAATTGCCGAATGGCTGCATCTGCTGCACGGTCGCCGATGATTTCGTCCCGGCGCTGGAAAAGCTGCTGAACCGGGAAAACCCGCCGCAGCACATCCTGATCGAGACCTCGGGCCTTGCCCTGCCCAAGCCGCTGGTCAAGGCCTTCAACTGGCCGGCGATCCGTTCCCGCGTCACCGTCGACGGCGTCATCGCCGTGGTCGACGGGCCGGCGGTGGCCGAGGGCCAGTTCGCCGACGATCCCGAGGCGCTGAAGGCGCAGGCGGCGCAGGACCAGGCCGTCGACCATGACAACCCGCTGGAGGAGGTATTCGAGGATCAGATCCTCTGCGCCGACCTGATCCTGCTCAACAAGAGCGACCTCGTCGACGCCGCAGGGCGCGAACGGGTCAAGGCCGAGATCGCCCAGCATTTGCCCAAGGCGATCAAGGTGGTCGAAACCGCCCATGGCAAGGTCGAGCCGGCGCTGATCATCGGTCTCGGCGCTGCGGCCGAGTCCGACCTCGCCGCCCGGCCCTCGCATCACGGCGAGGGCGAGGATCATGACCATGACGATTTCGACAGCGTGGCACTGCCGCTGCCGCAGGCCGGTTCGCCGGAAGAGCTCGTCGCCCGCGTCGCCAAGGCGGCCGAGGCCGAGGGCGTACTGCGCCTTAAGGGTTTTGCCGGCATTCCCGGCAAGCCGATGCGGCTCGTCGTGCAGGGCGTCGGCCGGCGCGTCGGCCACCATTACGACCGGGCCTGGGGCGCCGGTGAAGCGCGCGACGGCCGGCTCGTGGTGATCGGCCTCAAGGGCTTCGATCGCGCCGCAGTCGAGGCCGCGCTCGCCGGCTGATGCCATGCATCTCCTCCCGACCAGCGAGGTGAGGCTCGACGACGGCGAAGACGCCGTCGACCTCGCCTTGCCGCCGGGAGACCTCATCGTCCTCTCCTTCAGCGACAGCGACCTCTCGGCGCTGGCGGCGGCCGCCCCCGGTAGCCGGCTGGGCCTCCGTCTGGTGCCGCTGCGGCGCTTCAAGCATCCGCTCTCGATCGACCTGCTGATCGAGAAGACCCTCGCCGGCTCGCGTTTCGTGCTGCTGCGCTGCCTCGGCGGGCTCGACTATCTCCGCTACGGCGTCGAGCAGATCGCGAGCGCCTGCCGGCAGCATGACGTCGCGCTGGCGGTGCTGCCAGGCGATGACCGGGAGGACGAGCGGCTCGCCGGATATGGCACGGTGCAGCCGGAGTTCGCAGCGGACCTGCTCGGCTATTTTCATGCCGGCGGCGGCGCCGAGAACATGCGGCGGCTGCTGGGAAGAGTAGATGCCTATCTCGAAGGACAGCGCGACCCCTCATCCCCCTGCCGGGACCTTCTCCCGCAGGGGGAGAAGGGAGCTGACACGGCCGCCTCGCCCTTCTCCCCTTGCGGGAGAAGGTGGCTCGGCGCAGCCGAGACGGATGAGGGGTCGCGCGACGCGGCCGATCTGTCTCCCGTCCTACTCCCCACGCTCTTCGCCCTCGGCCCCAACGCCACGCCTCTTCCCTGGCGGGAGGCGCTCGCGACTATCCCGACAGACGCCCCGCTCGTCCCGATCCTCGTCTACCGCTCCGGCGTTGCCGCCGGCGACACGGCGATGGTCGAGGCGATCGCGGCAACCCTGGCCGAGCGCGGGCTCGGCCCGCTCCCGCTCGCCTTGACCAGCCTCAAGGACGCGAGCGTCGCCGGCGAGCTCGCCACGCTGATCGCCACCCGCAAGCCAGCGCTGATCGTCACCACCACCGCCTTCTCGGCCCGCGATGGCGACGGCTTCGTGCTCGACACCGCCGACTGTCCGATCCTGCAGGCCGTGCCGGTCGGCAGCGCGCGCGCGGCCTGGGAGGCGTCTCCGCGCGGGCTTTCCGCCGCCGACCTCGCCATGCAGGCGGCCCTGCCGGAATTCGACGGCCGGCTCGGCGCCATTCCCGTTGCCTTCAAGGAGGAGATCGCCGATCCGGCGACCGGCCTAATGCTGCGGCGGCTCACACCGGATGCCGAGGGCATCGCAGCGCTGGCCGACCTCGCGGCCAGCTGGGTGGCACTCGGCCGCAAGCCGCGCCCCAAGCGACAGCTTGCGCTGGTGATGTCTGACTATCCCGCCCGTGGCGGCCGCGCCGGCTTCGCCGTCGGCCTCGACACGCCGGCGAGCGCGCTCGCGATCCGGGAGTTGCTGGATGGAGCTGGATACGACGTTGATCCCTCCCTAGACGCGGTCATCCCGGGCGATCGGAGGGAGACCCGGGATGACCTCGCGAATTGCCATCACGGCTCGAATCTCATGCAGGCCCTCACCGAGGGCCCAGCCGACTTCTCCGTCCCGCTCGCCAGCTACCGCGCCTGGCTCGCGACCATCCCGGCCGCCGCGCGCGAGACTTTGCTCGCCAGCCACGGCCAGCCCGAGACCGACCCAGCCTGCGACGGCGAGGCCTTCCGCTTCCGGCTCGTCCGCTTCGGCAAGCTCGCCATCGCGTTGCAGCCGGCGCGCGACGCCTCGCCCGACCGCAAGGCGCGCTATCACGACCCCGATGCGCCGCCGGGCCACGCCTATCTCGCCTTCTATCTCGGCCTCCGCGAGGTGCTGCGCGCCGATGCGCTGGTCCATCTCGGCACGCATGGCACGACCGAATGGCTGCCGGGCAAGGCGGTGGCGCTCTCGGCTACCTGCTGGCCGCGGCTCGCGGTCGGCTCGCTGCCGGTAATCTACCCCTATGTCGTCGACGATCCCGGCGAGGCGGCGCCGGCCAAGCGCCGGCTCTCGGCGCTGACGCTCGGCCATCTGCCGCCGCCACTGGCGAGTCATGACGCGGCCGGCGAGGCCGCGCTGCTGCGCGACCTCGTGGAGGAATACTCGCAGGCGCAAGTGCTCGATCCGCGCCGGGCCGAATTGGTCGCGCGCGAGATCCTCGACCGCGCCGAGCGCACCGGCCTCGCCGCCGCAAGCGGCGTCACACAGGGTCAGGACATGGCGAGCGCGCTCGCGGCACTCGACGCCCATCTCTGCGACCTCGCCGAGACCGCCTTCCGCGACGGCTTGCATGTCTTCGGTTCCTCCGAAGCCGATCCAGCATCGGCGGAGAATGAGCGTCGCAACCTGCTGAAGGCGCTCGATGCCGGCTTCGTGCCGCCGGGACCTGCCGGCGCACCGCATCGCGGCCGGCCCGACGTGCTGCCGAGCGGGCGCAACCTCTCTACGCTCGACCCGCGCGCCTTGCCGACCCGCTCGGCTGCCAGGCTCGGGGCGAAGGCGGCCGAGGCCGTGATCGCCCGCCATCTCCAGGACGAGGGCGATTATCCGCGCCGGATCGTGATCGATCTCTGGGCCTCGCCGACGCTGCGCTCGGGCGGCGAGGACATCGCCCATGCCCTGCACCTGATGGGTGCCGAACCGCTCTGGGACCATGGCTCGACCCGGGTCACCGGCTTCTCGATCACCCCGCAGGCCAAGCTTGCCGCGCCGCGCGCCGACGTCACCATCCGCATCTCCGGCGCCTTCCGCGACACCTTTCCGGCGCAGATCGCCCTGCTCGATGCGGCAGCGCGCGCCGTCGCATCCCTTGACGAACCGGACGAGTGGAACGAACCGGCCGCCGCCCACCGCCGCGGCGAGGCAGGCGCGCGCATCTTCGGCGCCGCGCCCGGCCGCTATGGTGCCGCCATGGCTGACCGCGCGCTCGACGGCGACTGGCAAACGCGTGCGGAACTCGGCGAGGCCTATCTTGCCGCGACGAGCCACGCCTATGGCGGGCCGGACGGCGCAGCGTCGCCCGACGCCCGGTTTGCGAGCCGGGTCGCAGAGGCGCAGGCCTTCATCCATGTCAGCGACACGGCCGGGCGCGACATCCTGGAAGCGACCAGCGCCGCCGACGTGATCGGCGGTTTCGTCGCGGCCATGCAAGCTGAAGGCGGCAAGGCGGCGCTCTACAGCCTCGACACGTCGGACCCCGACATGCCGAGGGCGCGCACGCTGGCCGAGGACGTCTCGCGCATCGTCCATGGCCGGCTCTGCCATCCCCGCTGGATCGCGAGCCATCTCGCCCATGGCTGGCGCGGCGCGGCCGAATTGGCCGAGGCGGTCGATGCGCTCTTCGTCTATGCGGCCGCTACCGACGCGGTCTCCAACGGCCTGTTCGACGCGGTCTTCCAGGCCTATTGCGGCGATCCCGCCATCTGGCAGGCGCTGGAGCAGGCGAATGCGCCGGCCGCCGCCTCGATCCGCTCGCGTCTCGCCGAGGCGCAGGAGCGCGGACTCTGGACAAGCCGCTCGAACTCGGCGGCGATGCTCTCAGGCCGGGAGGCGGCTGAATGAGCGCCCCGGCCCGCGAGACGATGCGGCGCGGCTGGTGCCCCGGCACCTTGCGGCCGATGCTGACAGGCGACGGGTTGCTGGTGCGCCTGCATCCGCCGCGCAATGCGCTGACGCCGGACCAGCTCGCATACATCGCCGAGCTGGCGAGCCGGCATGGCAACGGCCAGATCGAGATTTCCGGCCGTGGCAACCTGCAACTGCGCGGCATCCGCGAGGAGGCGCATCCGGCGCTGGTCGACGACCTGCTGACGGCGGGCCTCGTCGACGAGGCCGAGGGCGATGGCCCGAACCGGTTGGTGCTCACCTCGCCGCTCGCCGGCCGGGCGGCCGACGAAGTGCTCGACGCGGCCGCGCTGGCTGCGGCGGTCGAGCGCGCCGGGCGCAGCGTTTCGGGCCTGCCGGCAAAGTTCTCGATCATCGTCGATGGCGGCGGCGCGCTGGCGCTCGATGCCTTCGCCGCCGATCTCAGGCTGCGGGCGGTTTCGACCGACGCAGTCGCGTTCGGGCTGCCGGGCGGGCATTGGTGCGGTCCGGTTGCAATGGATAAGGCGCCGGCACTGGTGACCCGTTTACTCGGTGCTTTCGCCGCCGTCAGCGGGCAGAGCGCGGGGCGAATCCGCCGCATGCGCGATCTTGCGGCAGACGCGGTGAACATGCTGGCGACCTCGTCCGGACTCGAATCGATGCGGGCCCCTGCGACCCGGCCGAAGCCATCACCGGTCGGCCTCGTCGCCGAGCGGAATGACAGGGTCACCGTGCTTGCGGGATTGCCCTTCGGCCGGACCGACGTTGCTGGCTTGCACCGTATGGGCAAACTCGCCCGCGACACTGGCATCCACGAGATCAGACCATCGCCCTGGCGCGGCTTCGCCTTCTGCGGCCTCTCGGCTGACGCAGCGACCAACCTGCGGGCGTCCTTCCACAATGAGGGCCTGATCGTCCAAGCGGACGATCCGCGCCTTGCGGTCTCGGCCTGCACCGGGTCCCCTGCCTGCGCCCGCGGCGAAGCACCTGCGCTGGCCGATGCCGCGGTCCTCGCACAAGCGATCGCGCCGCTCCTCACCGACGGCCTCAGCCTCCATGTCTCCGGCTGCGCCAAGTCCTGCGCCCATCCCGGCAGCGCCGACCTCACTTTGGTCGGACGCGACGGGCGCTATGACGTGATCCTCGCAGGCGGCACTGACGGCATCGCCATCGCTCATCTTTCGCTTGGGGAACTTGTGCGCCGGCTCGAACCGGGTCAGGACATCCGCGCGCGCCTGGAAGCGGCGCGCCATCAGAAGCAGGTCTTTCGAGTTTGAGCACGCGTCACGCCTATATCCGCGACGGAGCCGCGATCTATGAGCGCTCCTTCGCCATCATCCGGGCCGAATCCGACCTGTCGCGCTTTTCCGGCACGGCCGAGCGCGTTGTCGTCCGCATGATCCATGCCTGCGGCATGACCGACCTGCCCAAGGACGTGGCGATGTCGCCGGATTTCGCCGAGGCGGCCGAGGCTGCGCTGGCGAAGGGCGCGCCGATCCTCTGCGATGCCCGGATGGTCGCCGACGGCGTCACCCGCGCCCGCCTGCCGGCCAGGAACGAGGTGATCTGCACGCTGCCCGACGCTTCCGTGCCGAAACTGGCCGAGGCGATGGGCACGACGCGCTCGGCCGCGGCGATGGAGCTGTGGCGCCCGCATCTGGCAGGCTCCGTCGTCGTGATCGGCAACGCGCCGACCTCGCTGTTCCGCCTGCTCGACATGCTCGATGAGGGCGCGCCGAAGCCGGCGGCGGTGATCGGCATTCCAGTCGGCTTCGTCGGCGCGGCGGAATCGAAGGAGGCGCTGACGCAGGACGGGCGCGTGCCCTTTCTCGTGGTGCATGGGCGTCGCGGCGGCTCGGCCATGGCAGCGGCGGCCGTCAACGCGCTGGCACAGGTGAAGGAATGAGCGGCGTGAGCGTCGAGGCACCCCACACCCTCCTCTTCGGCGTCGGCCTCGGCCCCGGCGATCCCGACTACATGACGGTGCGCGCCCGCGACATCATTCTGAAGGCCGACCGTCTCGTGCATTTCTGCAAGCGCGGCCGGCGCGGCAATGCCCGGATCACTGCGGATGCCATCATCGCGCCCGACCCGGCCCGCGAGATCGAACTCGCCTTCCCGGTGACGATCGAGGTGCCGGTCGAGGACGAGGGCTATACCGGCCCGATCGCCGCCTTCTACGACCAAGCGGCCGAGCAGCTCGCCGGCGAGATGGCTGATGGCCGCAGCATCGCCGTGCTCTGTGACGGCGACCCGTTCTTCTACGGCTCCTTCATGCATCTGTGGCGGCGCCTCGCCCATCGCTTTCCGACCGAGGTGGTCCCGGGCGTCACCGGCATGGCCGGCGCCTGGTCCCGCGCCGACGCGCCGATCAGCTGGGGCGACGACGTGATGACGGTCGTGCCGGGCACGCTGGCCGAGGGCGAACTGACACGCCGGCTCGCCGACACCGATGCCGCCGTGATCATGAAGCTCGGCCGCAACCTGCCAAAAGTGCGCCGCGCGCTGCAGGCGGCCGGTCTGATCAACCGCGCCATCTATGTCGAGCGCGCCACCATGGCCGGGCAGGTGGTGACCCGCCTCGCCGAGAAGGCCGACGACGAGGCGCCCTATTTCTCGATGATCCTCGTCCCCGGCGAAGGGCGGCGGCTATGAGCGGCTCGCTCGCCATCATCGGCCTCGGCCCCGGCGAGGCGCGCTACCTCACGCCCTCGGCGCTGGCGGCGCTCGAAGCCGCCAGCGATCTTGTCGGCTACGGGCTCTATCTCGACCGCGTGCCGGCGCGTGAGGGCCAGACCAAGCATGCCTCCGACAACCGCCTCGAGGTCGAGCGCGCCCGGCATGCGCTGGCGCTGGCGGCGGAAGGCAAGGCGGTTGCGGTGGTTTCCGGCGGCGATCCCGGCGTTTTCGCCATGGCGGCGGCCGTGTTCGAGGCCCTGGAAGCCGGCGAGCCGGACTGGCGCAAGCTCCAGATCACGGTCGAGCCCGGCATCACCGCCATGCTGGCGGCCGCGGCCAAGGTTGGCGCGCCACTCGGCGGCGATTTCTGCGCGATCTCGCTCTCCGACAATCTCAAGCCCTGGGAGGTCGTCACCGCCCGGCTCACGGCCGCACTCACCGCCGATTTCGTGATCGCCCTCTACAATCCGATCTCGAAGGCGCGGCCCTGGCAACTCGGAAAGGCGCTGGAAATGGCGGCGACGATCCGCGCGGCGGAGACGCCGGTGATCTTCGCCCGCGCCGTCGGACGGCCCGACGAAAGCCTGCGCATCCTGACGCTGGCGGAGGCGATTGCGGCGGCCGGGACAGCCGACATGGCGACCCTGGTGATGATCGGCGCCAGCGCGACGCGGCTGATCGCCCGCGAGGGCGAGAACCCGATCGTCTATACGCCGCGCTCGGTGACGAAGAGTCCCTGCGTCACCAGCCAGGGCAGGACCTGATCGATATGCTCGACGGTCTCGACATCGGGCTTGGGCGGCCGCTCGACCATCACCACGGGAAGTCCGAGCCGCCGCGCCGCGACGAGCTTGCCCAGCGTCATCGGCCCGCCGGCATTCTTGCTGACGAGGATCTCGATGCCCTCCTCCCGCATCAGCTTTTCTTCGGCATCGGCCTCGAACGGCCCGCGCTGCTGCAGCACCTTGGCATGCGGCAAAGGCAGATCGCCCACCGGCTCGATCACGCGGATCAGATATTCGTGCTGCGGAGCGGCGAAAAAGTGAGGCAGTTCGAGCCGGCCAATGGTCAGGAAGACGCGGCGCGGCTCATCGCCCAGCGCTTCGACCGCAGCGTCGATGTCGGGCACGCATTTCCAACGATCGCCGTTCTGCGGCTTCCAGGATTCCCGCCTGATCGCCAGCAGCGGCACGCCTTCCGCCTTGCAGGCTGCCTCGGCATGATAAGGCATGATCGCGGCGAAGGGGTGGGTCGCGTCGATGACGGCGACGACGCCCTCGTCGAGAAGATACTGCCGGAGACCGGCAATGCCGCCAAAGCCGCCGGTGCGGGTCGGCAAGGACAGAGGGCGCGGGTCGGCGGTATGGCCCGCGAGCGAGATCACGGCGCGAATCTCGGGTGCCTGTTCAGCCAGGAGCTGATCGAGCGCAGCCGCTTCGCTGGTGCCGCCGAGGATGAGGACCGTCATGGAACAGTTTTCGCCTGAAACGACCAGACTGTCGAGCGTACCGCCCGGCCCCTGGCTTTCGCTGGTCGGGCTCGGCGAGGATGGCCGTGCCGGCCTCTGCGCCGAGGCGCTGGCGGCGCTGGAGAGCGCCGAGATCGTCTTCGGCGGCGAGCGCCACCTCAAGCTGATCGGCGACGTGCCCGGTGAAGCCAGGCCCTGGCCACAGCCTTTCCGCAATGCGCTGCCGGCGATTCTGGCCGAAAAGGGCCGGAATGTCTGCGTGCTCGCGACCAGCGATCCGTTCCATTACGGCATCGGCGCCGGGCTGACCAAGGCGGTGCCGGCGGCGGAGATGCGCGTCATCCCGCAGCTCTCCTCCTTCTCGCTGGCCTGCACGCGGATGCGCTGGCCGCAGGAGGAATGCGGGCTGGTCTCGCTGCACGGCCGTGCCCTTCAGAGGATCATCCCTTTTCTCCAGCCGGGCGCGCGGGTCCTGGCCCTGTCCTGGGACGATTCGACGCCGCTCGCCGTCGCGCAGCTCATGAGCGCTCGCGGCTTCGGCGAAAGCACGATCACCGTGCTGGAAACGATCGGCGGACCGAACGAACGCATCCGGCAGACTCGCGCCGACGCCTTCGCTCTGGATGGCATCGTGCCGCTCAACCTGCTGGCGATCGAGGTGGTCGCCAGCCGGGACGCCCGCATCCTGCCGCTGGCAACCGGTCTCTCCGACGACTGGTTCGAGCATGACGGCCAGCTGACCAAGGCCGATATCCGGGCGATCACGCTCTCGGCGCTGGCCCCGCGCGCCGGCGAACTGCTCTGGGACATCGGCGCCGGCTCAGGCTCGATCGGCATCGAATGGAGCCTGCGCCATCGACACAACCGCGCCATCGCCTTCGAGGAGCGGCCGGAGCGCGCCGCCCGCATCGCCCGCAACCGGCTCGCGCTCGGCGCGCCGCCGCTCGAGGTCGTCGAGGGCAAGGCACCGGAGAGCTTTGCCGGAAAAGCCTCGCCTGACGCCGTCTTCATCGGCGGCGGGCTGACCGATCCCGGCGTGTTCGAGGCCGCCTTCGCGGCGCTGAAGCCGCGCGGACGGCTGGTCGCCAATGCCGTGACGATCGAGGGCGAAGCCAGGCTCGCCGGGCTATTCTCGGTTCATGGCGGGAATCTGCGCCGCATCGGCGTCTCGCATCTCGATCCGATCGGGACGATGCATGGCTGGCGCGCCGCGATGGCGGTGACGCAATGGCGGGTGGTGAAGCCGTGAGCGACGTCACCGCCGGCATCGGCCTGCGCCCGGGCACATCGGAGGCCGATATCGAGGCCTGCCTGACGCAGACGCTGGCCGCCGCCAACCTGCCGGCGGATGCGCTCAAGCGCCTCGCTACCCTTGCCTCGCGCCGGGACGAGCCGGGGCTGGCGGCAGTGGCACAGGCGCATGACCTCTCCCTCGTCGCCATCCCCGACGAAGCACTAGCCGGCTTCGAGGCCGCCTGCGCGACGCGCTCGACCCGGATTTCCGGGCTCTACGGCGTCGGCTCGGTGGCGGAGGCGGCTGCGCTGGCCGCGGCCGGACCAGGCGCGACCCTGATCCAGCCGCGCATCGCCACCGCCCGCGTCACCTGCGCGCTCGCCCGGAGCGCCGCGTGACCGTCCATTTCATCGGCGCCGGCCCCGGCGCGGTCGACCTCATCACCCTGCGCGGGCGCGACCTGATCGGCGCCTGCCCGGTCTGCCTCTATGCGGGCTCGCTGATCCCCAAGGCGATGCTTGGCTGGTGCCCGCCGGGCGCGCGGATCGTGGACACCGCCCCGCTCGACCTCGACGCGATCATCGCCGAGATCGAGGCCGCCCATCACGAAGGCAAGGACGTCGCCCGTCTGCATTCCGGCGACATCTCGATCTGGAGCGCGACGGGCGAGCAGATGCGCCGGCTCGATCAGCTCGGCATCCCCTACGAGATCACGCCGGGCGTACCGGCCTTCGCCGCCGCGGCGGCGGCACTCAAGCGCGAATTGACGCTGCCGGGCGTCGCGCAATCGCTGGTGCTGACCCGCACCTCCGGCCGCGCCTCGGCGATGCCGGAGACCGAAAAGCTGACGACTTTCGCAGCCTCCGGCACGACGCTGGCAATCCACCTCTCGATCCATGTGATCGAGCAGGTCGTCGCGGAACTCATGCCCTTCTACGGCGCGGACTGCCCGGTCGCGATCGTCTTCCGCGCCTCCTGGCCGGAGGAACACATCCTGCGCGGTCGCCTCTCCGACATCGCCGATCAGGTGCGGGCAGCCGAGCTGGAGCGGACCGCGCTGATCCTGGTTGGCCCGACGCTGGCTGCCGAGGATTTTTCTGAGAGCGCGCTGTACTCCACCGGCTATGACCGCCGCTTCCGGCCGCGTGGAGGCCAGGAATGACCGCGCGGGGCCTGCTCATCGCCGCGCCGCGTTCCGGCTCCGGCAAGACCACGATCACGCTCGGCCTGCAGCGAGCACTGTCCCAGCGCGGCCTCAAGGTCCGTGGGCTGAAATGCGGGCCGGATTACATCGATCCAGCCTTCCACGCCGCCGCGACGGGCGCCCCCAGCGCCAATCTCGACAGCTATGCGATGCCGGATGCCCTGCTCGGCCAGATCGCCAACGAGGCAGCCGGGGCGGCCGACATCATCGTCGCCGAAGGCTCGATGGGACTGTTCGACGGTGTGCCCGGCCCTGACGGGCATACCGGCACTGGCGCCGACATCGCGGCGCTGCTCGGCTGGCCGGTCGTGCTGGTCATCGACGTCTCCGGACAGGCGCAATCGGCCGGAGCGGTTGCGCTCGGCTGCATGCTCTACGACAAGCGCATTCGCGTCGCCGGGGTGATCCTCAACAAGGTCGCAAGCGAGCGCCACCGAAGGCTCGCTGCTGCCGGCATGGAGCGTATCGGCTTGCCGGTTCTCGGCGCCTTACCGCGCGAGGCGAGCCTGATCCTGCCCGAGCGTCATCTCGGCCTGGTCCAGGCCGGCGAGACCGAGGACCTGCGCCAGCGGCTCGATGCGCTGGCCGAAGCTGTCGCGGCGGCGGTCGATCTCGATGAGGTGGCCGCGGCTGCGGGTGCGACCGTCTTGCCGACTTCCGGGCGGCAGGTGTCGCCGCTGCCGGTCCCGGGCAAGCGCCTCGCCATCGCCCGCGACGCCGCCTTCAGCTTCGTCTACCCGCATGTCGAGGCCGGCTGGCGGGCGCAGGGCGCCGAGCTCGTGCCGTTCTCGCCGCTCGCGGACGAACCGCCACCGGAGGGCTGCGACGCGTGCTGGCTGCCGGGCGGCTATCCCGAACTGCATGTCGGCCGGCTCGCTGCCGCCTCGCACTTTCTCGATGGCCTGCGCGATTTCGCCCGCACCCGCCCTGTCCATGGCGAGTGCGGCGGCTATATGGTGCTGGGCAGGAGCCTGATCGATGCCGACGGCACCAGCCATGCCATGGCAGGGCTGCTCTCGGTCGAGACCAGCTTCGCCAGGCGCAAGATGAACCTCGGCTATCGCAACGCCGTGCTCGCCACGGACGGGCCGCTCGGCCGCGCCGGCACGCAGCTCAGCGGCCACGAATTCCACTATGCGACCGTGATCTCGCAGGGCGAGGACCCGGCCTTCGCGGAGGTCACCGATCCGCACGGCTCGGCGCCCGCGCCAGCCGGCAGCCGCCGCGGCCTCGTCTCGGGCTCGTTCTTCCACGCCATCGCGATGCGGGACATATGAGCCACCGGCGGACAACCTCAGCCCTCATCCTGAGGAGCGCTCGCAGAGCGCGTCTCGAAGGATGCTTCCAGCGCACTCTGGAGCATCCTTCGAGACGCCGCTACGCGGCTCCTCAGGATGAGGGCTGAGAGGCGGAGGCAGGCTCATGCCACCGGTCTTCGATGACGGCTTCCGCGACAAGCTCGGCGAGCTCTTCGCCTGGCGCCGGGATGTCAGGCGTTTTCGCCGCGAGCCGGTGTCGGAGGAGCTCCTGACCAGGCTGTGCGAACTGATGCAGCTTTCGCCCTCGGTCGGCCATTCGCAGCCCTGGCGCTGGCTGACGGTCGCAGATGCCGAGCAGCGTGCCGCGGTGCAGGCCAGCTTCTCCCGCTGCAATGCCGATGCGCTGGCCGCGTATGAGGGCGAGCGCGCCGCGCTCTATGCCCGCCTGAAGCTCGAAGGCCTGCGCGAGGCGCCGGTGCAGTTCGCGGTGTTCTGCGACCACGCCACGGCGCAGGGTCATGGCCTCGGCCGCCGGACCATGCCGGAGATGCTGGACTATTCGGTCGTGGCGGCGATCACGCAGTTCTGGCTCGCCGCCCGCGCCCATGGGCTCGGCCTCGGCTGGGTCTCGATCCTCGACCCCGCTGAGATCGCAGCAATCGTCGGCGCGCCGCCTGACTGGAAGCTGATCGGCTATCTCTGTCTCGGCTATCCCGAGGAGGAGCAGGAGGTGCCGGAGCTGGTCCGCGCCGGCTGGGAGCGCGACCAGCGACTCACCGGACGCGATTAGACCTTCCGCCCGGGCGCACCGCGCAGGCCGAGGGCGGTCAGGACGGCGATCACCGCCGCACCGCCGACGAGCCCGGCCGCCGAAGGCCAACCGAACGCTTCGATGACACTGCCGATGGCGACGGGCCCGACGACCTGGCCAAGGTTGCTGCCCTGCATCAGCAGGCCGATGACGACAGGTGTCAATCCGGCCGCCGGCGCCAGCACCGGCGCAGACGACAGCAGGGTCGCTGGAATGATCCCGCCGACCATCGAGAACAGGACGCAAAGCAGGAAGGTCGCGGAATCCGGCAGCAGGCCGAGGAAGATGCCGATGGCAGACAGCCCCATGACGAGGCTTGCGGCCACGATCAGGCTGACGCGCGAGACGCCGCGCGCGAGCAACAGGCCGGCAGCGAGGTTGCCGATGATGTTGACGGCGCTGGCGAGGGCGCCGAGCAGGCCCGCCGTCGCTAGCGAGACCTGCATGCGCTGCATCAGCAGCACCGGCAGGAAATTGAACAGGGCGAAGAACATCAGCGCGTAGAGCGCGAAGATGAAGCCCAGGAGCACTGGCCCACGCGCGCTCAGCACCGCGCCGGCGTCGCCGGCAAGAGCCGTCCAGGATGGCCGCGTGCCGCCGCTGCTGTTCGGCACCGTCAGCACGGTCAGGACCATCGCGGCGACCGCGAGCGCACCGGTAACCTGCCATATCATCCGCCAGTCGGTGAGCCAGAGCCCCGCGAGCATGGCGAGCGCGATGCCGGTCGGCATGAAGCAGCTCCACAGCGCCATGGCGATGTCGCGCTGGGCAGGGCTGGCAACGCGCTGGAGGATTGCGGGGGCGGCAATGGTGATCAGCAGGAAGCCGAGCCCTTCGACGACGCGTGAGGCGAGCAGCATCGGGAAGCGCGGCGCCGCCGCGCCCAGGAAAGCGCCGAGCGCGATCGCCAGCAGGCCGAGCAGCAGAACGCGCCGGGCGCCGAACGCGATGGCGAGCGTGCCGACCGGGATGCCGCCGAGCATGCCGAGCACGGCGAAGATCGAGGCGAGCCAGCCGAGCGTGCCGAGATCGAGCCCGAACTCGGCCTGGACCAGCGGCATCGCGATCGCCGCCTTGCCGACCTGCAGCGCCGCGACGATACCGCTGGCGACGACCACGGAAACAGCGAGCCAGTCGGTCCTGGCGTCCTCTGTTGCGACCGCAGCCGTCATGAGCGCGATCTCGCGACGATGATCTCTGCGGGATAGTCGGCCATGCTCGGTTCCTTGGATGGCATTACGGCGTCGCCCGGAGATGTCGTTTTCAGTCGATCTCGAAAAGTGAGATAATTGGCATCGAGTCGATCAAGGAAATCGATCATGCTGGATGCACTCACCCTCGACCAGATGCGCACCTTCGTGACCGTAGCCGAAGCCGGCAGCTTCCGCTCGGCCGCGACGCGGCTGTCGCGGGCCCAGTCCGCCATCAGCCATGCCATCGCCAATCTGGAGGGGCAGCTCGGCCTGCAACTGTTCGACCGCTCGGGCCATCGCCCGGCCCTGACGGCGGAAGGCAAAGCCTTGCTCACCGACATCAGGGAGGTCCTGCTGCGCGTCGGCGCCTTGAAGGCCCGCGCCCATGGGCTGAGCCGGGGCGTCGAGATCGAGCTGTCGCTGACGATCGACGTGCTGTTCCCTATTCCCCTCATCGGCGCCGCCCTCGCCGGCCTGCGCGAGCAGTACCCCTCCGTCTCCATCAGGCTCGCCATCGAACCGCTCGGCGGGCCGATCGCGGCGCTTCTGGAGCGCCGCAGCGCTCTCGCCATCACGGTCGGCGAGAATTTCCGCGACCCGCGCATCGCGATCGAGGCCCTGACCAGCATCGAGGCGATTGCGGTCGTCGCGGCGGCACATCCGCTCGCCCGGGCAGGCGACGGGCGCGTCCTGTCGCGCTCCGAACTCGCCGGACATCTCCAGATCGTGCAGATCGACCCGACGCCGATCTCGGGCGCGCAGGATTTCGGCGTGCTCTCGCCGCAGACCTGCCGCGTCACCGGGCAGGATACCAAGCATGCGATGATCCTGGCCGGGCTCGGCTGGGGCCGGCTGCCGAGCTGGCTGATCGAGCGAGACCTTGCCGAAGGCAGGCTGGTCAGGGTCGCGACAAGGGCGCTCGGCCGGAACGCGCAGCTCCCGGCCGAAGCCTATCTCGCCCACCGCCTCGACGAGGCGATGGGCCCGGCCGCCCGCGCCTTCGCGCAGGCGCTGGCGCGGCTTTGCGAGGTCAGAGCGCGACCTTGAACGGCGCTTCCGTCTTGGCCTTGATCTCGTCGAGCGAAACGCCCTCAGCAAGCTCGATCAGGGTCATGCCGCCGCCATTCTCGTCGATCGTGAAGACGCCGAGATCGGTGATCACCATGTCGACGACGCCGGCGCCGGTCAGCGGCAGGTCGCAGGCCTTGAGCAGCTTCGGCGATTCCGAGCCGTCCTTGTTCTTGGCGACGTGCTCCATCACCACGACGACCTTCTTGACGCCGGCGACGAGGTCCATGGCGCCGCCCATGCCCTTCACCATCTTGCCGGGGATCATCCAGTTGGCGAGGTCGCCATTCTCAGCGACCTGCATGGCGCCGAGGATGGAGAGATCGATATGGCCGCCGCGGATCATGCCGAAGGAGTCGGACGAGGAGAAATAGCTCGTCGTCGGCAATTCGGTGATGGTCTGCTTGCCGGCATTGATCAGGTCCGGGTCCTCCTCGCCCTCATAGGGGAAAGGGCCCATGCCGAGCATGCCGTTCTCCGACTGGAGCTGCACGCTCATGCCATCGGGGATGTAGTTCGAGACGAGCGTCGGAATACCGATGCCGAGATTGACGTAGAAGCCGTCCTTCAGCTCCTTGGCGGCGCGAGCGGCGATCTGTTCACGGGTCCAGGCCATGTGCTGATCTCCTTCTCAAGCCGTTTCGCGCTTGCGCACGGTGCGCTGCTCGATGCGCTTCACCGGATTGGCGACGTGCACGATGCGCGTCACGAAGATGCCGGGGGTGTGGATCTGGTCGGGATCGATCTCGCCGGCCGGGACAAGATGCTCGACCTGGGCGATCGTCATGCGCGAGGCGCTGGCCATCATCGGATTGAAGTTGCGCGCCGTCTTCCGGTAGACGAGGTTGCCCTCGGTATCGCCCTTCCAGGCATGGACGATCGAGATATCGGCGAAGAGGCCGCGCTCCATGATGTAGCGCTCGCCGTCGAACTCGCGCTCCTCCTTGCCCTCGGCGATCAGCGTGCCGACGCCGGTCTTGGTGAAGAAGGCCGGGATCCCGGCGCCGCCGGCCCGGATGCGCTCGGCCAGCGTGCCCTGCGGGTTGAATTCGAGCTCGAGCTGGCCGGAAAGATACTGCTCGGCGAAGAGCTTGTTCTCGCCGACGTAAGAGCTGATCATCTTCCTGATCTGCTTGGTCTCGAGCAGGATGCCGAGGCCGGCGCCGTCGACGCCGGCATTGTTGGAGATGAAGGTCAGGTCCTTGGCGCCGGAGTCGCGGATCGCCTCGATCAGCGTATCGGGAATGCCGCAGAGGCCGAAACCGCCGGCCATGATGGTCATGCCGTCCTTGACGACGCCGGCGAGCGCCGCCTTGGCGTCAGGAAAAACCTTCTTCATCGGGATGCCTTCGTCGCTGGTGATCGTAAGGGAGCCTCGAAAAACAACTAGCCGAGCGCATGGTGCGGTTGCAACATCAGTCGCCGACGCGCCCGTCCTGCGGCCATGCGCAGCCGGGGGCCTCGAACGGCGAGACATGACAGCCCGGCCCGGCCGATGTTACCAAACGGCGCGCCCTGCCTTCCGGAGCCACGCCCTTGTCCGCTTCCCGCTCCATCCTGCTGATCATCGGCGGCGGCATCGCCGCCTATAAGTGCCTGGAGCTGATCCGGCGCCTGAAGGATCACGGCATCGCCTGCCGCTGCATCCTGACCAAGGCGGGCGAGCAGTTCGTCACGCCGCTGGCGGTGTCCTCGCTCGCGGGCGAGAAATGCTTCACCGACCTGTTCTCGCTGACCGACGAGGCCGATATCGGCCATATCGCCCTGTCGCGCTCGACCGATCTCCTGGTCGTCGCGCCCGCCACCGCCGACCTGATCGCCAAGATGGCGAACGGGCATGCCGACGATCTCGCTTCCACCGCGTTATTGGCAACGGACAAGCGCGTCCTGATCGCACCGGCGATGAACCCGCGGATGTGGCAGCATCCGGCGACGCGGCGCAACATGGCGACGCTGCAGAAGGACGGCGTTCTCGTCGTCGGCCCCAACTCCGGCGCCATGGCCGAGCGCGGCGAGAGCGGCCCCGGTCGCATGTCCGAGCCGCACGAACTTCTGGCCGCAATCGAGATGGCGCTCGCCGGCGACAGCAGGCAGACGCCGTCGATCGGCTTTCTGGGCCGCCTGCCCGGCGGGGCGCCATCAGGGCCGAAGCCGCTTGCGGGCAGGCGCGTGCTCGTCACCTCCGGCCCGACGCACGAGCCGATCGACCCGGTGCGCTATATCGCCAACCGCTCCTCCGGCAAGCAGGGCCACGCCATCGCGGCAGCCGCGGCGGCCGCGGGCGCACAGGTGACGCTGATCTCCGGGCCGGTGACGATTCCCGACCCCGTCGGTGTCAACACCGTCCATGTCGAGAGCGCACGCGACATGCTGGCGGCGACTGAAAGCGCGCTGCCAGCCGATATCGCAATCTTCGCCGCGGCCGTCGCCGACTGGCGGACCGCCGATGCCGCCGGCCAGAAGATGAAGAAGGACGGCAAGAGTCCGCCCAGCCTCGCGCTGGTCGAGAATCCCGACATCCTCGCCACCATCGCGGCGCGCGAGATCGACCGGCCGGCCGTGGTCGTCGGCTTCGCGGCGGAGACGCAGAACGTCGTCGACTACGCCCGCGCCAAGCTGGCGAAGAAGGGCTGCGACCTGATCGTCGCCAACGATGTCGGCGGCACCGGGGTGATGGGCGGCGACGCCAATACCGTTCACCTCGTCACAACGGACAGCGTCGAGACCTGGCCGACCTTGCCCAAGGCGGATGTGGCGACGCGTCTCGTCGCGCATTTCGCCGACCTGCTGGCGCATAAGGGCTGAGATCGATGGCGACGCTCCGCATCAGGCGCCTGCCGCACGCCCAGGGCCTGCCGCTGCCGGCCTATGAGACGGTCGGCGCCGCCGGGCTCGACCTGCGTGCCGCCCTGCCGGACGGGCCGCTGCGGCTGGAGCCGGGAGCGCGGCTGCTCGTGCCGACCGGCCTCGTGCTCGAACTGCCTGACGGAACGGAAGGGCAAGTAAGGCCGCGCTCCGGTCTGGCGCTGCGCCATGGCGTCACCCTGCTCAACACACCCGGCACGATCGACGCGGACTATCGCGGCGAGGTCGGCATCATCCTGATCAATCATGGCCGGGAGGCCTTCACCATCCAGCACGGCGACCGTATCGCACAGCTCGTCATCGCTGCCGTGCTGCAGGCGGACATCGCCGAGGTCGGGGAACTCAGCGAGACCGAACGCGGCGACGGCGGTTTCGGCTCGACCGGGATAAGCGATCCGGCGCTGCGGCAAGCGGCCGGAGACAAGGCATGATCCAGCTCTCGCGCCGCAGCCTGCTCGCCGTCACCGCGGTTGTCGACATCGCCCTGCACGCCCGCCCAACCCCGGTCGCGGCCAAGGCGCTGGCGGCCCGGCACGAACTGCCGCCGCGCCATTTAGAGACCGTGCTGCAGGCGCTGGTCAGGGTCGGCATCCTCAAGGGCGTGCGCGGCCCACGCGGCGGCTATGAGCTCGCCAAGGAGCGCCGCCGCATCACCGCCGGCGAGATCGTGCGCGCCGCCATGCAGGCCAATGCCGACGAAGCCCTGCCGCCGCTGCCGCAATCCGCGCTGGTCGATGTGGTCATCGACCCGATGATGCAGCAGGCCATGGAAGCCTGGCTCGCCAAGCTCGACGCCGTCACCGTCGCCGATCTCTGCCGCGAGGCGGAAGGGCGCGCAGCGACGGGGAAGCCAGCGATCGATACGGATTTCACAATCTGATCTGTTTAATCTACCATTTCTCGACAGATTCTGTGATTTGATGCTACGCTGACCAAAGGTTCTCGCTTCGGATCACCCGCTCGTCACCAGCAAGGAGGCCGCCATGGCCGATGCAGCCCAGAAGCCCGCCCATGTCCCCGGCCGCGGCCGCGTCTACGATTCGATCACCGATACGATCGGCGATACCCCGCTGGTGCGCCTGAACCGCCTGCCGGCCGAGCGCGGCGTCAAGGCGACGATCCTGGCCAAGCTCGAATTCTTCAACCCGATCTCCAGCGTGAAGGACCGCATCGGCGTCGCCATGATCGACGCGCTCGAAGCTTCCGGCGCGCTCAAGCCTGGCGGCACGCTGATCGAGCCGACCTCGGGCAATACCGGCATCGCGCTCGCCTTCGCCGCCGCCGCGCGCGGCTACCGCCTGATCCTGGTGATGCCCGAGACGATGTCGCTCGAGCGCCGCAAGATGCTGTCCTTCCTCGGCGCCGAGCTGGTGCTGACTCCCGGCCCTGGCGGTATGCGCGGCGCCATCACCAAGGCCGAGGAGCTCAAGAACGAGATTCCCGGCGCGATCATCCCGCAGCAGTTCGAGAATCCGGCCAATCCGGCGATCCACCGCAAGACCACCGCCGAGGAGATCTGGAACGACACGAATGGCGCGGTCGACATCGTCATCTCCGGCGTCGGCACCGGCGGCACCATCACCGGCGTCGGCCAGGTGCTGAAGGCCAAGAAGCCTGCGGTGAAGATGGTCGCGGTCGAGCCGGAAGATTCACCGGTCCTGTCGGGCGGCCAGGCCGGCCCGCACAAGATCCAGGGCATCGGCGCCGGCTTCGTGCCGGGCATCCTCGACCGGAGCGTCATCGACGAGGTCGTCACCGTCGGCAACCAGACGGCGTTCGAGACGTCGCGGGCGCTCGCCAAGGCCGAGGGCATCCCGGCCGGCATCTCCTCGGGCGCGGCGATTGCCGCGGCGCTGGAGGTCGGCGCCCGGCCGGAGAACGCCGGCAAGACAATCGTGGTGATCATCCCGTCCTTCGCCGAGCGCTACATCTCCAGCGCCCTGTTCGAAGGCCTTTGATCCCAACGAACCTACAGATTGTCCGGGTCGGCGAAGCCCTGCCGGACGACCTGCCTGCCTTGCAGGACGAGGCGGCGGCCGAAGGCTACCGCTTCGTCGAGGGCATCCTGGAGGAATGGGGTGCTGGCCTCTACCAGACCGGCGACGAGCGCAACACCCTGCTCGCGGTGTATCGCGAAGGCGTGCTGGCGGCGATCGGAGCGGTGACGCCTGATCCTTATGACCCGGCGCCCGATCTGCTGCGCATCCGCCATGTCTATGTCCGGCCGGCGAATCGACGTGAAGGCGTCGGCCGTCTCCTCGCGAGCGCCTTGATCCAGCAAGGGCTCGCGCTGGCGCCGCGGCTTTCGCTCAACGCCGCCGATGCCGGCGCTTCCGCTTTCTGGGAAGCGATGGGCTTCCGGCCGGATGCCGGCGAGACGCGCCGGACCCATCTGCTGATGCGCTGAGCCTCTCAGGGCCGGAGCGTGATCCGGTTGCCCCAGGGATCGACGACCGACCCGTCATCGCCACCAGCGGCCGCCATGCGCCGGCTGAGCGCGGCATGAGCTTCCGCATCGCGCGCGACCAGCTCGAAACTCGACAAGCCCGCCTCATTGTCCCGGCGAGGGCCGGCGCCGCGGCTGTGCCAGGTATTGGCGGCGATGTGGTGGTGATAGCCGCCGGTCGCCATGAAGCTCGCGCCGGGATAGTGCACCATCACCTCGAAGCCGAGTGCATCGCGATAGAAGCCCTCGGCCTGCTGGACGTCACCGACACACAGATGGACATGGCCCATCACGGTACCGTCCGGCATGCCGGCATAGGCTTGCGGCTCGGCATCGCGCAGGAGCGCGTCGAGATCGAGCCGCTCGGTCGCCATCTTGATCCGGCCGCCATCGAGCCGCGGCCATTCCGGACGGCTGCGGTCGCGATAGATCTCGATGCCGTTGCCCTCGGGATCGGAGAGGTAGAGCGCCTCGCTGACGAGATGGTTCGAGGCACCTTCCAGCCCGGTGCGCGTCTCGGCGGCGTGCCGCAGCCAGTTGCCGAGGTCGCGGCGCGAGGGCAGCAGGATTGCCATATGGAACAGGCCGGCGGCCGAGGACGGGTGCTGCGCGCCGGCTTCCAGCTTGACCAGTGGCTCGCCTCCGGCGCCGAGCACGGCGTGGTCGGCATCCTGCTCGAGGACCGAAAGCCCGATCGCATCGCGATAGAACGCCGTCAGCCCGGCGAGATCGCGCACGCGCAAGCTCACCGCGCCGATATGGACGGGCGCGTCGAGTGCCTCGTTGCGATGGGCCAAGGTCTCTGTGGCTGCGGACATGGGGGCTGCTCCAAACTTGCGGGCGGCATCGCCACCTGGCCACAAGATGGGGTTTTCAGCGGCGCTTGTCGCCCCAGGGCAGGACAAGCCGGGTATTGCATTGACGCAATGAAGGGGCG
Source organism: Allobosea sp. FBZP-16 (assembly GCF_002831785.1). NCBI lineage: Bacteria > Pseudomonadati > Pseudomonadota > Alphaproteobacteria > Hyphomicrobiales > Alloboseaceae > Allobosea > Allobosea sp. FBZP-16. Next base: position 24,812 of record NZ_LNCQ01000052.1, read on the forward strand.
CCCGGGAGCGATGCGACATGGCTTCGGCGAGCCGTGATGTCAGCGCTGCTGCCTCAGCGCCCCGACGAATTCGGCGACCGGGTGGATGCCCGGGGTCTCGGCCGCCAAGGCATCGAGCGCCTCGGCGATATCACCACAGCCCGCAGGCGTCAGCGCACGCAAGCTGGACGAAACCTTGTTGTAGGACGACGTTCCGCGGCTTGCGAGCGAGCGATCGACCACGAAGGTCTCGATCGTCCCGTCCAGGCGCTCGACGAAGAGGGCGAGCGAGCCGCCATCGGCCGCCGTGGCGCTGTCCGTCACAGCCTTGAACATTCGCCCTCCGGGAATCGCTGCGTGCTACGCCCGCTCCGCCAGGGCCCGCGCGATCGCTGCCCGGAACTCGGGAATGCCAAGGCCCTTCTCGCTGGAGGTCAGCAGCACCTCGGGGAAGGCGGCGGGGCGGCGCTTGATCTCGTCATAGGTCGCCTCGGCCATGAAGGTCTGGTCGGCCTGCTTCAGCGCATCGCCCTTGGTCAGCACGACCTGATAGCTGACGGCGGCCTTGTCGAGCGTCTCCAGCACGGCGCCGTCGACATCCTTGATACCGTGGCGGGCGTCGATCAGCACATAGACGCGCATCAGATTGGCGCGCCCTCGCAGATAATCGTGGATCAGCTTCGTCCAGGCCGCGACCTTCTCCTTGCCGACGGCGGCATAGCCATAGCCGGGCATGTCGACGATGGTCAGAGCATGGCGCGAAAAAGTGGGAACCGGTTTTTCGCCGAAGCCATGCTCCGAACTTTGAGTGTCGATCACGTTCTTCGCAGTCGGGCGATCTCGCCCGCCTGCGACGTGATCGATGCGCTCATCATGATCGACCTGGCGGAAGAAGTTGAGCTGCTGGGTGCGGCCCGGCGTATGCGAGGTCCGCGCCAGGGCGTTGCGGCGGGTCAGCGCGTTGATCAGACTCGACTTGCCGACATTGGAGCGGCCGGCGAAGGCGATCTCCTGCCCGACCATGGGTGGCAGGTCGTCGATCTTGGTCGAGGCCCAGACGAAATCCCAGGGACCCTCGAACAGTTTCCGGGCGGATTCGAGCTCGTCGGCGGTAAAGGGCGTGGTTGTGCTGGCGGTCATGGTCCTTGCCTACACGGCCGAGCGCAGCGCGTCGATGTCCGCGCCGGCGATCAGGGGCAGGTTGCGCGCGATCTTGTCCGGCCCCCAATCCCACCAGCGGATCTCGAGCAGCGCCGTGACCACCTCGGGCGGGAAGCGCGTCTTCACGACGCGGCCGGGATTGCCGACCACGACGGCGTAAGGCGGCACGTCGCGGGAGACCTGGGCCCGCGTGCCGATGATGGCGCCGTCGCCGACCGTGACGCCCGGCATGATCACCGCCTCGCGGCCGATCCAGACATCGTTGCCGATCACGGTGTCGCCCCGCAGGCCCAGCCCGTCGCGGGTGAAGTCCGGCACGGTCTCGAAGCCGAACATGCCGAACGGATAGGTCGAGAAGCCGCCCATGGGATGGTTGGCGCCATTCATGATGAACTGGGCTGCCTGGGCGATCGCGACGAATTTGCCGATGATCAGCCGGTCGCCGATGAAGTCGAAATGATAGCGCACGCAGCGGGCGAGGAAATGCTCGGGCCCGCGCGAGTCGTCATAGTAGCTGTAGTCGCCGACCTCGACGAGCGGATGATCGACGATGGCCTTGAGGAAGGCGGTGCCCTTCCAGCCGGCGATCGGATGGCGGGTTTTCGGATCGGGAAGAGGCATGGCGCGGCACTAAGCACATCGCCATGATCGGGGACAAGCCGCGAAGCGGTGCAAAAAGCAAAACGCCGGAGCCCCAAGAGGCGTCCGGCGTTCGATTTTTCTCACATGCAAGGCTCTCGCCCGGCTACTTCACTTCTTGTTGCTGTTTGCCGGCTTGCCTGGCGCGGGCACGGCCGGGGTCGCAGCCGCGGCAGCCGGCTTCTTGCCGAACATGGCCTTGATGTTGTCCCAGAGCTCGATCTTAACGCCGTGCTTCTTCATGATGAAGCCTTGCTGCGTCACCGAAAGCAGGTTGTTCCAGGTCCAGTAGATCACCAGGCCGGCCGGGAACGAGCCGAGCAGGAAGGTGAAGAACACCGGCATCCAGGTGAACATCATCTTCTGGACCGGATCCGGCGGCTCCGGATTCATCTTCATCTGCACGAACATCGTGATCCCCATCAGGATCGGCCAGATACCGAGATGGAGCATGGCCGGCGGCGTGAACGGCAGCAGGCCGAACAGGTTGAAGAGGTTTGTCGGATCGGGCGCGGCGAGGTCCTTGATCCAGCCGTAGAACGGCGCGTGCCGCATCTCGATGGTGATGAACAGGATCTTGTAGAGCGCGAAGAAGACCGGGATCTGCACCAGCACCGGCCAGCAGCCGGCGAGCGGATTGATCTTCTGCGTCTTGTACAGCTCCATCAGCGCCTGCTGCTGCTTCATCTTGTCGTCAGCATAGCGCTCGCGGATCGCCATCATCTCGGGCTGAACCGCCTTCATCTTCGCCATCGAGGCGTAGGACTTGCTGGCGAGCGGGAAGAACAGGGCTTTCAGCAGGACGGTCACGACCAGGATGGCGATGCCGAAATTGCCGACATGCTTGTAGACCCAGTCCATCACGTAGAACATCGGCTTCGTGATGAAATAGAACCAGCCCCAGTCGATCATCAGCTCGAAGCGCTTGATCCCCTGGTTCTTCTCGTAGCCGTCGATCGCCGCCACTTCCTTGGCGCCGGCGAACAGGCGCGAGGAGGCGCTGGCGGAGGCGCCGGGCGCGACGTTGACGGCTTCGCCGAGGAAGTCGGCCTGGTAGGTGCGGACCGAACCGGTCTGGACCGAGGAGTAGCGGCCCTCGTATTTCTTGCCCTGGTCAGGAATCGCGGCCGCAGCCCAGTACTTGTCGGTGATGCCGACGAAGCCGCCGAGCACGTCCTTCCAGACCTTGCCATGCGCCGCCGAGCCGAGCGCCGGTTCCTTGTCGATGGCGTCGTAGGTGTATTCCTGAAGGCCCTGCTCGCCGAGCGAGCCGATCATGCCCTCGTGCAGCACGTAGTAGCCGAGCGTCGCCGGCTTGCCGACGCGCACGACCTGACCATAGGGATAGAGCGAGACGGCGCTCGTGCCCTTGTTCTCGACCTCGTCGCGGATCGAGAACATGGCGTTGTCGTCGACCGCAATGGTGCGCTTGAAGGTCAGGCCCTGGCCGTTGTCCCAGGTCAGCACCACCGGCTTGGCCGAAGTCAGGACCTGGCTGTCGGCGGTCCAGACCGTATTGGCGTTCGGCAGCGCGACATTGGCGCCCGGCCCGGCGACCCAGCCGAAATCGGAGTAATAGGCATTCGGCCCGCCGGCCGGCGAGAGCAGCACGATGATCGGGCTCTTCGGATCGACCGTCTCGTGATAGGCCTTGAGCGAGACGTCATCGATGCGCGCACCGGTCAGCGAGAGCGAGCCGGCGATCTTGGGCGTGTCGATCCTGATGCGTGGCCCGGCGGCGAGCGCCGCCTCGCGGGTCGCAGCAGGAGCAGCCGTGACCGGAGCCTGGCCGGGCTGCGCCGGGGCGCTGCCCTGGGCCGGAGCCGGAGCGGTGCCGGAAGCGGTCGGCGCGCCGGAGGGCTGCGTCGCCTGCTGGCTCTGCGTCTGCTGATTCTGCAGGGCGATCTGCTTCTGCTTTTCCGCCTGCGGCAGGCCGTAGAAATACTGCCAGCCGAGCAGCACGACGACCGAGAGCGTGATCGCCAGCAACAGATTGCGGTTGTCTTCTTTCATCATCCGTCTCGGAGGCAGTCTCGCGGGCCCGGAAGGGGCCCTAAGAGGCTTTGCGGGGGGCGGAGCGGCGCTTGCCGCCACTGGCTGGGCGGGCGCGGTCGAACGCGACCGAAAGGTCGGCGACCATCGCGGTAAAATCGGCCTGGACGGTCTCGGGCCGGGCGACGATCACGAGATCGCAGGGTTTGCCGATCTGCTCTGCGAGCGCAAGTGCAGCAGCAGCGCGCAGGCGGCGGCGGATGCGGTTACGCACCACGGCGTTGCCGGTCTTGCGTGAAGCGGTCAAGCCGAGACGCAGATCATCCTGGCCCGGCTTGTCGAGCACCTGCACGGTGAAAGCGGACGAACGAAAACAGCGGCCGTGCTCGGCCGCCGCGAGAAAGTCCTTGCGTTGCGTCAGACGGGCGAGGCGCATGGCGGTTGGCCAGTCTTCCGGAACAGGCGCGCCTACAACGCGCGCCTTTGGGCTCATCAGGCCGACAGGCGCTTGCGGCCGTGGGCGCGACGAGCGGCAATGACCTTGCGGCCACCCGTGGTCGCCATGCGGGCGCGGTAGCCGTGACGGCGCTTACGCACCAGCTTGCTGGGTTGATAGGTTCTCTTCACGGTCCGTCTCCGGGGCCTTGTTCGGCAGGGCGGGCGCAGCTTTCGCGGGAAAGCCAATGCCAGCCAGGCCTGTCATGCAAAAAGGGCCGCGCCGCCCGGTAGGCAGCGCAGGTCGCGGGCTTATGGCGGATGGGGAGACCTGAGTCAATGCCGAAACGGCTGCGCCGTGCCGTCGCAGCGGCGCTTTTTGCCTCGGTTCGTTTGCCTCGGACTTGCGCTCGCGCGCCGAAGCGCCGATATAGCGCCCGGGAGGTTGGCGAGGGACGTCTCACTCGCCAACCCGGTCAGGTCCGGAAGGAAGCAGCCGTAACGAGACCGAACGGGTCTTCGTCCAACCTCCTACTTCACGCGCGAATCCTTCAGCGCGGATCTGGCTGCGTGCGAATGCGCGAGCCTTGGCTTCCCTCACATTCCTGACGCGTTCGCGCGCTGCTATGGCAGAGCGGCGTTGACCGGGACGTTGCGATTGGCGAAAGCAGGGGCATGACCGACGAGACCGTCCCCGCCGACGAGCCGGGTTTCCCCGGCATGGCCCCCGTGCCAGCTCCGGCCGCCGCAGCGCCGGCGGGTTATCGCGTCCTGGCGCGCAAATACCGGCCGGCGCATTTCGGCGACCTGATCGGCCAGGACGCCATGGTCCGGACGCTGACCAACGCCTTCGCCGCGGGCCGCATCCCGCAGGCCTGGATGCTGACCGGCGTGCGCGGTGTCGGCAAGACCACGACGGCTCGCATCCTAGCGCGCGCCCTGAACTACCAGAACGCCGACGGCACGGGCGCCCCGACCACCGACCTCTCGCAATTCGGCGTGCATTGCCAGGCGATCGTCGAGGGCCGGCACATCGACGTGATGGAGATCGACGCCGCCTCGAACAACGGTGTCGACAATGTCCGCCAGATCAACGACGCGGTGCGCTACGCCCCGGTCTCGGCGCGCTACAAGGTCTACATCATCGACGAGGTCCACATGCTCTCGGGAGGCGCCTTCAACGCCTTCCTGAAAACGCTGGAGGAGCCGCCGCCGCACGCCAAGTTCATCTTCGCCACTACCGAGATCCGGAAAGTGCCGGTCACGGTGCTGTCGCGCTGCCAGCGCTTCGACCTGCGCCGCGTCGATGCGGCGCTGCTGGTCGGGCATCTCGACAAGATCTGCCGGGCGGAAGGGATCGAAGCCGAGGAGGAGGCGCTCGCCGCCGTGGCGCGCGCCGCCGAGGGCTCGGTGCGCGATTCGCTCTCGATCCTCGACCAGGCGATCGCCCATGCCGGCGGCAAGATCACGCTGGACGAGGTCCGCAGCATGCTCGGCCTCTCCGACCGGGCACGCGTGATCGACCTGTTCGAGCTCACGATGAAGGGCGACATCGCCGGCGCCCTGACCGAGCTCAGGGCACAATACGACGCCGGCGCCGATCCGGCGGTGGTGCTCTCCGACCTCGCCGAGTTCAGCCATCTCGTCACCCGCCTCAAGCTCGTGCCGGAGGCGGCCAAGGATAACAGCCTGTCCCAGGCCGAGCGGGTGCGCGGCGCCGATTTCGCCCAGCGCTTGTCGATCCGCGTGCTGGCGCGGGCCTGGCAGATGCTGCTGAAGGCCGTCGGCGAGGTCCGCCAGGCCGACCGGCCGGTGATGGCGGCCGAGATGGCGCTGGTGCGCCTCGCCCATGCCGCCGATCTACCGACGCCGGACGAGGCGCTGCGCATGCTGCGTGACGGCAGCGGAGCCATAGGCGGAAACGGTTCTCCTGCCCCACGTCCACCTGCGGGCGGCGGCGCGACCGCGCTCGCGGCCCGGCCGGTGCTGGCCAGCGCCAACCCGATGCCCGCCGCGGCGCCGGCGGCCCAGGTTCGGGCCAGCGCCCTGCCGCAACCGCAGAGCTTCGAGGAGGTCGTCGCGCTCGCCTCGCGGCATCGCGACATCACCATGAAGCTGGCGCTGGAGCGCGATGTCCGCCTGGTGCGCTTCGAGCAGGGCCGGATCGAGTTCGCACTGGCGGAGCACGGCAACCGCCTGCTCGCCAACGATCTGTCGAAGCGGCTGAAGGAATGGACCGGCCAGACCTGGCTGGTGGCCATCGTCAATGCCGAGGGTTCGGCGACCCTGCGCGAGCAGGCGGTGGCGGCCCGCGACAAGCGCGAGAACGATGCCGCCAACCACCCCACCGTGCGCGCCGTGATGGAGCGCTTCCCGGGGGCGCGCATCGTCGATGTCCGTGATCCCCGTGCTGCTGAGGCCGAGGCGTCCGCCACCGCCACGAGCGGCGACGAGGACCTGCCCGAATTCGAGCCGCTCTTCGACGACAGCGAGCCCGATTTCGACGGTATCGAATTCTTGACCGACAACTGACCGCGAAGGGAGCACCGCCATGCGCGACATGATGGGCCTGATGAAACAGGCGCAGGACATGCAGAAGAAGATGGCCGAGATGCAGGCCCAGCTCGATACCCTCGAATTCGAGGGTTCGGCCGGCGGTGGCCTGGTCAAGCTGGTCATGACCGCCAAGAACGTGCTGAAGTCGGTGAAGATCGACCCGAGCCTGATGGTCCAGGGCGAGGAGGAGATCCTCGAGGACCTCGTCATCTCCGCCAGCAACGACGCCCGCAACAAGGCGGAGCGCGCCGTGCAGGAGCGGATGGCCGAGATGACCAAGGGACTGCCGCTGCCGCCCGGCATGCCGAAGCTGTTCTGACGATCCATTTTCGCGAGTCATCCCGGGCGATCGCAGATCGACCCGGGATCCATTCCGGAGCCTTTCCGACAGAGGTCCAGGAATGGATCCCGGCTCTCCGCTTCGCTAAGGCCGGGATGACAGCGCGGCAGCGGCAAAGCTCACTTTAACACCCATGTCCCGCACCATCGCCGGCCCCGAGATCGAGCGCCTGATCCAGCTCCTGGCCAAACTGCCGGGCCTGGGTCCGCGCTCGGCGAGGCGCGCTGCGCTCCACCTCGTCAAGAAGCGCGAGCAGTTGCTCGGCCCGCTCTCGGAGGCGATGGCGGTGGCGCGCGAGCGCATCGTCGTCTGCTCGACCTGCGGCAATGTCGACACCAGCGATCCCTGCGGGCTCTGCCGCGATCCGCGCCGCGACGACAGCCTGATCGTCGTCGTCGCCGATATCGCCGATCTCTGGGCGCTGGAGCGCTCGGGCGCGGTCGGCGGGCGCTATCACGTGCTTGGCGGCGTGCTTTCGGCGCTCGACGGCATCCGGCCCGAGAACCTCTCGCTCGACGCGCTGGTGGCGCGCGCCTCGGAACCAGCGGTGAAGGAAGTGATCCTGGCGCTCAACGCCACGGTCGAGGGCCAAACCACGGCGCACTTCATCACCGACCTCTTGGCGCATCTCGAGATCAAGGTGACCAAGCTCGCCCATGGCGTGCCGGTCGGCGGCGAGCTCGACTATCTCGACGACGGCACGCTGGCGGCGGCGATCCGCCAGCGCACGGGGTTTTGAGTTCGCCTCAATCGTCCCAGGGCGAGGCGCTCTTGCAGCGGTAGCCGACGAAGCATTGCGGCGTGTCGCGGGCCGGCACCCACGCTGGAAAAACCGTCTCGTCGAACTGACAGAAGCTGCGGTCGCGCACGAAGCGGTCGTAGGTATAGCCGCCGGTGCCGAGCACCATAGCGCCATTGGCGAGGACGCTTTGTCGGTTGGCTGCACAACTCAGCGTCGGCGATTGGGGCCGCCCCTGCGCCTGCGCCGCTCCAGTGAGACCAAGGACGAGAAGAGCAATCAGGGTCCGGGTCATCGTCCGCCTCCACAGCGTTAAGCCTGTTTGCATTGTAGCATGGATGAATTGCCCGCGGCCCCGCTTTGCCTTGACGTCGCCGCGGGCTTCCGCCATCGCTCACCCCGTCACGCCCGGGCCCGTCCCGAGCCGCCACGTCTTCCCCTTTTCATCCGCGCCCGCAAGGCGTGGATGGTCGGCACAAGGCCGGCCATGACGAGAGAGAGCCGCTCCATGTCCCTGACCGACCTCGCCGCCACCATCGACGCCGCCTGGGAGAACCGGGCCGAGATCGGCCTCAACACCAAGGGCGCCGTGCGCGATGCTGTCGAGCAGGCGATCGAGCTGCTCGATTCCGGCCAGGCGCGCGTCGCCGAGAAGGTCGGCGGCGAGTGGGTGACGAATCAGTGGCTGAAGAAGGCGGTGCTGCTCTCCTTCCGGCTCGCTGACAACGAGATCATGGCGCACGGCCCCGGCGAGGGCGTGTTCTGGGACAAGGTGCCCTCGAAGTTCGCAGGCTGGGGCGAAAACCGCTTCCGCGCCGCCGGCTTCCGCGTCGTGCCGCCGGCGGCTGCGCGCAAGGGCTCCTATCTCGCACCGAACGTCATCCTGATGCCGTCCTTCGTCAACATCGGCGCCTATGTCGACTCCGGCACCATGGTCGACACCTGGGCGACGGTCGGCTCCTGCGCCCAGATCGGCAAGAACGTCCACCTCTCGGGCGGCGTCGGCATCGGCGGCGTGCTCGAGCCGCTGCAGGCCAACCCGACGATCATCGAGGACAACTGCTTCATCGGCGCCCGCTCCGAGGTGGTCGAGGGCGTCGTCGTCGGCGAAGGTTCGGTACTCGCCATGGGCGTCTTCATCTCGGCGACCACCAAGATCGTCGACCGCGCCACCGGCCAGGTTCATGTCGGTAAGGTGCCGCCCTATTCGGTCGTCGTGGCCGGCTCGCTGCCGGGCAAGCCGCTGAACGACGGCACTCCCGGCCCCTCGCTCTACTGCGCCGTGATCGTCAAGACGGTCGACGCCCAGACCCGCGCCAAGACCGGCATCAACGAATTGCTGCGCGACTGAGGATGGCGGGGCGGAGCCGATGAAGACGCTTCTGAGCGCCGCTTTCCTCTCACTATTCTCGTTGGCATCGACAACTGCGCAGGCCGAACCGGTCGCGTTGACGCTGAAGCTCGTCGACGAAGCCGGCAAGCCGCTGGCCGGCCTCGGCGTGCGCGTCGCGATCGGCTCGGACGCCGAGATCAGCGCTCCCGGTGCAGGGCAGCAGCTCGCCACCGATGCGGGCGGCGTCATCCGCATGCGGGCCGAGGCGACGATCGATCGCCGCAGCGTCTCCTCGACCGGCATCTACACGCGTCACCCGGCCGAGCATCTCCTCGTCGGGGTCGAGCTCGACCTGATCGGCCGGCGCGCGCTCTACAGGGTCAGGCTCGACCAGACCAAGGCCGGCACGGTCGGCCAGATCAACGCCTTCCTGGCCAGTGCAGGCGGCCGCTTCGACCTGCCACTGGCTTTCCATGCCGACACGCAGAGCTGGAGCCTGCCCGACGATCCCGCGGGCCTGCGCCTCACCGGCATCGGCGCCGAACTCGAGGCGCAAAGCATGACAGGTTCGGCCGAGACCGGCCGCGCCATCGCCCTCACCATCGCCAAGCAGAGCTTCAAGCGGCGGTGAGCAGAAGCCTCAGACGCCCGGCAGCGGATTCGGCGTCGGCTCGGTCGAACCGGTCGCCAGCTCCTGCCGCTGCGCAGCCGGCGAGGCGGCAAGCGCATCGCGCAGGGCCTGCTCCTGCGAATGGTCGAGCGAGGTCTTGAGCACGACGCCGCCGGTGCCCTTGATCGCCTCGAGCACCTTGTCGCCGGTCATCTTCTGGATCAGCACGAAGAGCGCGGCATTGCCCGGCTGCAGATTGGCGGCGAGCTCCTTCATGAAGCCGTCATTGACGCCGTAATCGGTCAGCGCCCCGCCGAGCGCACCGGAAGCCGCGCCGATCGCCGCGCCGAAGATCGGCATCAGGAAGATCGCGCCGATCAGCAGGCCCCAGAAGCCGCCGGAAGCCGCTCCGAGCGCGGTGGTATTGAGCAACTGGTTGAGCTTGACCTTGCCGTCCTCGTGCATCACCGCGATCGCGGCGTCGCTGATCTGGATCAGGTATTCCTTCTGCAGGCCGAAGAGCTTCTGCCGCATTTCCTCGGCCCTGGCTTCGGTCGGATAAACGATGACGACGAGATCGGACATGGCGCACTCCTCTGACGCGACGAGACAAGCTGCCGCCGCTCTGTGACGGGCTTGCGGCAAACGCGCGACGAATGCGGGCGTTCCGCTACTCGCCCGCCACCTCCTTCGCAGCCGCGAGGGCAGAACCCCGCAGCGGCAGCTCCTTCATGCGTAGCAGGAAGATGAGCGCGAATGCGAATCCGGCGAAGGTCGCGGCGAAAACGTACTGGAAAAGACGGATCATCGTCTCGCGATCGACCGCTCCGGCCTTGAGCGTCTCGGCCGAAAGGCCGGCACCGCTCGCGCCGATGCCCCCCAGCACGATCGCGCCGAAGATCGCGACGATCAGCGCTCCGCCGATCTGGCGGAAGAAGTTCGCAGTCCCGGTCGCGGTGCCGAGCTGGTGCGGAGCGACGGCGTTCTGGATCGAGACCGTGGCGACCGGCAGCAGCGTGCCGAAGCAGATGCTGATCAGGCCGAGCAACAGGGAAAAGGGTATCAGCGGCAGGCGGCCGGCGGTTGCGATCAGGATCGCGGTGCCGACGAGCGCCAGAGCAAGCCCGATCACCGGCACGCGCTTGTAGTGATTGAGCCGCGTCATCGCCCGCCCGGACGCCGTGGCGCCAAGCACCGTGCCGCAGGTCAGCGGAAGCAGGCCCATGCCGGAATTGGCTGCCGAGAGCCCGGCGACGGTCTCGAAGTAGAGCGGCAGATAGATGGTCAGGCCGATGAACGTGCCCATGCCGAAACCGGCGGCGATGGTGCCGTCGCGAACCACGGGGTTGGCGAGCAGCGCCAGCGGGATGAGCGGCTCGGCAGCGGTGCGCAGGCGCCAGGCGAAGCAAAGCCAGAGCAGGACCGAACCGGCGACCAGCCCGAGAATCGGCGGCGAGCCCCAGGGATAATGCGTACCGCCCCAGGACAGCGCCAGCAGCAAGGTCATCGTCGCGCTGGTCATCAAGAGCGCGCCGAGCACGTCGAGCTTGTGCGGCCGCTCATGCCGCGGCAGGCGTTTCAGCGCGGTATGCGTCATCCAGTAGGCGCCGAGACCCAGCGGCAGGTTGATCCAGAAGATCACCGACCAATGCAGCGCCTCCGAGATCACCCCGCCAAGCACCGGGCCGAGCAACGAGGACGAGAAGAACACGCTGGCGATGTAGACCTGGTACTTGCCGCGCTCCTTGGGCGGGACCATGTCGGCGATGATGGTCTGCGCCATGGCGATCAGTCCGCCGCCGCCGAGCCCCTGCACGAACCGCGCGACCACCAGCAGCCAGAGCGACGGCGCGAGCGCGCAGGCGAGAGAGCCAAGTACGAAGATGGCGATTCCGCCAAGCAAGGTGACACGGCGTCCATGGATGTCGGCAAACTTGCCGTAGAGCGGCGTCACCGCGGTCGAGGCCAGCAAATAGGCGGTCACGACCCAGGGCAGGTGGGCGACGTCTCCGAGCTCGCGGCCGATCGTCGGCATCGCGGTTGCGACGATGGTCTGGTCGAGCGCCGCCAGGAACATGGCGAGCATGATTCCGATCAGGATCGACCGAATGTCGGCATGAGAAAGCGGTGCCTGCGTCGGCGGCGTCTCGACCCGCTTGTCCATCGGCACCTGTCCGTCCTGTGCTTGGGGAATGCCCGAGGATAAGGCTCGGCTTGGCCATGCGCCAGAGTTCGGGGACGCAAGGCCGCCGCGAAGTGGGTGCAGCCCTGGATTGGCGCGAGCCGCAGGCTGCGGCTAGCATGGCGCCTTCCGTTGCGAGGGACCATGCGCGCGCATCTGCTCCTTGTCCTGCTGCCGATGCTGCCGACGCCGGCCACGGCGCTCGAGCTGACCGGCCGCTATGGCTATGCCGGCGAATGGGCGCTGACGGCGACACTCGCCGAGGCGGAGCCTTCCGCCTCCAAGCGCAAGCGCGATTTCGCCGGCCCGATCCAACTGAAGCATCTCGCCTTGTGCGGGCCGGGCGAGGTCGCCGAGAAAACCGGCACGCTCAACCTGCGGCGCGATGGCCGGCGCTATGCCGCGATGCTGGCGATCGGCGAAGAGAATTGCGCGGTGACCGGCACCCTGACCGAGGACGGCGTCGCCTTCGCCGATTGCGGCAAGGCCGGAAAGATTCCGCTCAGGCTCTGGCTGAAATAATGCTTTCGCGCCTTCCGGCCGCCCTCCTCGCCACCCTCATCTGCAACGCCGCCCGAGCCGATACGCGCCCTTCGCTGTGCCAGGCTAGCGAGGTCGCGATCTTCTCCTGCGCGATCGGCAGCAAGATCGCCTCGCTCTGCGCTTCCCCAGACCTCGGCCCGAGCCAGGGCAGCCTCGCCTATCGCTTCGGCCGCAAGGGCGCGATCGAGCTGATCCATCCGGAGGCGCCGATGCCGCCGGATCAGGCCTTCAGCACCGCGGTCGTCGGCGATGCCGGATTCGCCGGCGATATCGTCCGCTTCAGCCGCGGCGAGACCCGCTACACGCTCTACTCGATCAGCGTCAGGGGCCAGGGTGACCGCGACGGCATTCTCGTCTCCAGAGCCGGCCGCAAGCTCGCCGACCTCAAATGCAAGGATTTCGCGCTCGGGACGGACGCCTGGAAGCTGCTCTATCGCGCCAAGCTGCCCAAGGCGGAGCCGGCCTCGCTCGACTAGAGCAATTCCGCAACTCTTCGAATCGCGGAATTGCTCCAAGTCCTTGTTTTATTGCATTTTATTCAAGCGAACCGGTGTCCACTTCGCTCGAAAATGCTCTAGGATGGAGAACGCTGCTTCTCCGACTCCGGCACCTTCAGGATCATCGCGCCATCGGCATCGATCGGGCGGCCATCGTCGGTCTGCACGGTCAGGGTGACCTTGCGGCCGCTGTCGCGCTCGATCAGCGAGGAGTGGCGCTCGCCGGGCGCGAACAGGTGCTGCTCGCCCCATTGCCGAAGCGCCACCATCACCGGGAAGAGATCGCGGCCCTTAGCGGTCAGCCGGTATTCCTGGCGCGCGCCTCCAGCCGCAGCCGGGACGGCTTCGAGGATGCCGCGGGCCGTCAGCGTGCGCAGCCGCTCGGAGAGGATGTTGCGGGCGATGCCGAGGCTCTTCTGGAACTCGCCGAAGCGGGTCATGCCGTCGAAGGCGTCGCGCACGATCAGCAGCGACCACCAGTCGCCGATCGCATCCAGCGCCCGGGCGCTCGGGCAATAATCGCTGACCAGGCTGCGGCGCTTCACCATCGCTGCGATGCTCTCCTCAAGGCTGCGTGATCGATCTTTCAGTTGCAAGATAAAACCGATACCACTACACCACAATAAGTTTCATTATGAAACTTATCTAGCGGAGCTTCACCATGCGACTGGACCTTGAGGCGGCGCCGGCCGGCGCCGCGAGCGTTGACGCACGCCCATCGCCTACTCCGGCAGTGCGGCTTTCAGCCGGCATGATCCTGCTCTTTGCAGTGGCGAGCGGGCTCGCCGTCGCCAACGCCTATTTCGCGCAGCCGCTGCTCGACATTATCGCCGACGATCTCGGGCTCTCGCGGGCCATGGTCGGCCTGGTCATCGGAGCGACGCAGCTCGGCTACGGGCTCGGGCTGATCCTGCTGGTGCCGCTCGGCGACCTCCTCGACCGCCGCAAGCTCGTCGTGCTGCAATCGCTGCTTTCGGTCGCGGCGCTGATCTGCGTCGCCGTCTCGGTCTCGGGCGCGATGCTGCTGGCGGCGATGGCGGCGATGGGCTTCCTCGCCGTCGTAACGCAGGCCTTCGTCGCCTATGCCGCGAGCCTCGCAAGGCCGGAAGAGCGCGGCCAGGTCGTCGGCTCGGTCACCAGCGGTATCGTGCTCGGCATCCTGCTTGCCCGCGCCATCGCCGGCGCGATGGCCGATCTCTCGGGCTGGCGAGCGGTCTATCTGCTCTCGGCGGGAGCGACGCTCATCATCGCCATCGTCCTGTCCAGGGCCTTGCCGCCCGAGCGAAAGGCATCGACGCCGCTCTCCTATCCGCGCCTGATCGGCTCGCTCTTCACCCTGTTTCGCGACGAGAAGGTGCTGCGCATCCGGGCGGTGATCGGCATGCTGATCTTCGCCGACGTCACGACGCTGCTGACGCCCCTGGTATTGCCGCTCGCGGCCCCACCTTTCTCGCTGTCGCATACGGCGATCGGCCTGTTCGGCCTCGCCGGGGCGGCCGGCGCGCTGGGTGCGGCGCGGGCCGGAGCCTGGACCGATCGCGGCCATGGCCAGCGCCTCACCGGCATCGCGCTCGCGCTGATGCTCATCGCCTGGCTGCCGATCGGGCTTCTGCCGCAGTCGATCCTGTTCCTGATCGCCGGCGTGCTGATCCTCGATTTCGGCCTGCAGGCGGTGCACGTCACCAACCAGGCGATGATCTATCGCGTGCGGCCGGAGGCGCAGAGCCGGCTGACCGCCGGGTACATGGTGTTCTACTCGATCGGCAGCGCGCTGGGATCGTCGGGTTCGACGCTGGTCTATGCGCAAGCCGGCTGGACCGGCGTCAGCCTACTCGGTGCGGCGATCGCCGCGATCGCGCTGGCGTTCTGGGCTGCGACGCTGAAGGCGATGCCGAGCGCGGCAACGCGTGCCGTCGCGACGAAACCTGCCGCCTGACACGATCAGGGCCGCTGCCTTGCGGCAACGGCCCCGAGGCCCCCTCACAGAAGACCGGTCACGTCAGCTTGGCGGCGAGCGCCTGCAGGCCGGCATTGGCGCATTCCTCGTCGAGATGGCCGCCCGGGGCGCCACCGACGCCGACCGTGGCGGTGACCTCGTCACCGGCCTTAACCGGCACGCCGCCGCCGAGCAGCAGGAGGCCGGAGATGTGGACGAGATTGTGGGCGCCGGCATTGTTGGCGGCAGCCTCGGTCATGGCGCCAGTGTTGTTCTTGGCCGAAACCAAGGTGAAGGCCTTGGCCCGGCTGGCGTCGATGGTGTGCGGGCCGGCACGGTCGGCAAAGCGCGGACCTGGGCGACCTCGGGCCGCGGCTCGCTAGCTTTCCGACAGCGCCGCGGTCGGCGCATCGAGCGAAAGTATGATGCCATCGGGCGCGAAATCGATCTTCGCGGTGCCGCCCAGATAGCTGCCGAGCACTTTCTCGATCATTTGCGAGCCGAAGCCGCGCCGCTGCGGCGCCGTCACCGGTGGCCCGCCGCTTTCCTGCCAGCGGAAGTGGAATGCGCCGCCCTGGTTGCTCCAGGAAACGTCGACATGGCCGCCATCCTGCGAGAGCGCCCCGTATTTCACCGCATTGGTGCCGAGTTCGTGCAGAGCAAGCGCCATCGCCAGCGCGCATTTCGAGGAGAGCGTCACAGAGGGGCCGTCGACTGCGAGCCGCTCGCCGGAGCGATGCGGCGACAGCACGACTTCGACCAGTTGCCTGAGATCGGCGCCGTGGCGGCTCGCCATCATCAGCACATCCTGCGCCGCCGCCAGCGCCTGCAAACGGTCGGAGACGCGGCGCTTGACCATGTCCAGCGGCTCGTTGGAGCCGCGCATCGACTGGTTGACGATGCCGGAAACCATGGCGAGCAGGTTCTTGATGCGATGGTTCAACTCGCCGGCGAGCAGGCGATAGCGCTCCTCACCGGCATGCATCTGCGTGATGTCGCGCGAAACCGAGAGGATCGCTTCGGGCTTGCCGTCCGGCCCGACGATCGGCGAGACCTGAACGTCCCAATAGCGCGGATTGCCCGCAGCAGTATCGGCCGGGCCCTGGAAGCGGTAGCTGCGGCCGGCCCGCGCCGCGGCGAGCGCCGCCTCAGCATCGGCATGACCGTCTCCCTGCCAGAACTGAATCCAGGGACAGCCCCGAATCTTCTCGAAATCCTGGACTTCCATCACGCGTTGGCCGCCCTCGCTCATGAATTCGAGCGTGCCGTCGAGGCCGATGACCTTGATGCAGTCGTCCGACGCGGACAGCACGGCACTCAGGAAACGGGCATCCTTGTTGAGCTGTGTCGGCACAAGCGGGCTTTCGAGTCGGGATGAAGACGCTACAATTCGACCGCTAGCGCAGTGCCTGTCAAACGCCCATGTCTTTTGACATGCGCCCGGAGTCATGGCGGCGTCGAGTCCGCAGAATCCCTTAGCCGCCGAACCATGAGCGGTTGACGCTGTCGGGCAGCCCGGTCAGCTTGGCGCCACGTCACGAGGAGCCCGACATGGAGAGCATCACGCCACGCCAGCGCGAGATCGTGGCGCTGGCCCGGGCTCAGGGGCGGGTCAATGTCGAGGATCTCGCGGCGCGCTACGAGGTCAGTGCCCAGACCATCCGCAAGGACCTCAACCAGCTCTGCGACCAGCGCATCATGTCGCGCGTGCATGGCGGGGCGGTGGTGGCGTCCGGGGTCGAGAACCTCGCCTATGAGGCGCGCCGCTTCATCGCCCGCGAGGAGAAGGCGGCGATCGGCCAGGCCGCGGCGGCGCTGATCCCGAACGACGCCTCGTTGTTCATCAATATCGGCACGACGACCGAGGAGGTGGCGCGCGCGCTCTCCGACCATCACGGCCTGCTCGTCATCACCAACAACCTGCATGTCGCGACGCTGCTCTACCCGCATGAGAATATCGAGGTGATCGTCGCCGGCGGACCGGTCCGGCGCTCCGATGGCGGCGTGATCGGAGCCGCCGCCGTCGACCTCATACGCCAGTTCAAGGTCGACTATGCCGTGATCGGCACCTCCGCCATCGATGAGGAGGGGGCGCTGCTCGATTTCGACTATCGCGAGGTGCGCGTCTCGCAAGCGATTATCGAGAACGCCCGGCAATGCCTGCTCGTCGCCGACAGCACCAAGTTCGAGCGTTCCGCCCCGGTGCGTATCGGCCATCTGCGCGATGTCGACGTCTTCGTCACCGATCGGCTCGGCCCGCCGCCCTTGCGCGAGCTCTGCCGCAGCGAGGGCATCAGCGTGGTCGAAACCGAAACGCTAAATGGGGCAACCCTTCATGCCGAAAGTGAAAGCTAGGATTTTCGCTTTCGCTTTCGTTTTCCCGTTGCACGCAAGAAAATCACGCTCTACCGTGCGTTGAAGAGGCACTCGCAGGAGTGCCTGCGGGAGGGATCGCGTGACGGCTCCGGTGTTCGACATCGCCATCATCGGCGGCGGCGTGAACGGCTGCGGCATTGCGCGCGATGCGGCGGGGCGCGGCGCCTCGGTCGTGCTGTTCGAGCAGGGCGATCTTGCCAGCGCGACCTCCTCTGCCTCGACCAAGCTGATCCATGGCGGCCTGCGCTATCTCGAGCACTACGAATTCCGGCTGGTGCGCGAAGCGCTGACCGAGCGCGAGGTGATGTGGCGCGCCGCGCCGCACATCATCCGGCCCTTGCGCTTCGTCTTGCCGCATCATGCAGGCCTCAGGCCCTGGTGGATGCTGCGGCTCGGCCTCTTCCTCTACGACCATCTCGGCGGCCGCAAGCTGCTGCCGGCGACCCGTTCGCTCGACCTCAGGCACGACGCGGCCGGCGAACCCTTGCAGCCGCGCTTCGGCCGCGCCTTCGAATATTCCGATTGCTGGGTCGAGGATGCCCGCCTCGTCGTGCTCAACGCCCGCGATGCGGCCGAGCACGGCGCCAGGATCCTGCCGCGGACCAAGGTCATCGGCGCGCGCCGCCAGGGCGATCTCTGGGTCGTGACGACGGAAGCCGCGGACGGAACACGAGCCGAGACCAGCGCGCGCGTGCTGGTCAACGCCGGCGGCCCCTGGGTCGCCGACGTGCTCAACGGCATCGTCGCCAGCAACCGCCCGGCTTCGGTGCGGCTGGTCCAGGGCAGCCATATCGTGGTGCCGCGCCTGTTCGAGCACGAGCGCTGCTACATCTTCCAGAACGCCGACGGCCGCATCATCTTCGCCATCCCCTATGAGGGCGATCTGACCCTGATCGGCACGACAGACAAGGATTATGACGGCGATCCGGCCAAGGTCGCCGCCAGCGAGGACGAGATCGCCTATCTCTGCGCCGCGGCGAGCGAATATTTCCGCAAGCCGATCCAGCGCGAGGACGTGGTCTGGACCTATTCCGGCGTGCGCCCCCTCTATGACGACGGCGCCAGCAAGGCCCAGGAGGCGACGCGCGACTATGTGCTGACGCTGGACGAGCCGGCCGGCTCCGCGCCGCTGCTCTCGGTCTTCGGCGGCAAGATCACCACCGCGCGGCGGCTTGCCGAGGCGGCGGTCGAGAAATTGTCCGCCGCCGTACCGGCGCTGCGCGCGCCCTCCTGGACGGCCGTAGCGCATCTGCCCGGCGGCGATTTCCCGGTCGAGGGCTTCGAGGGGCTGGTCGAGCGCATCGCCGCCGCCCGCCCCTGGCTCGACCGCAAGCTGGCGCGCCGGCTCGCCCGGGCCTACGGCACCCGTGCCGAGACGCTGCTCGAAGGCGCCAAGGCGATGGCCGATCTCGGCCGGGTCTTCGGCGCAGACCTGACCGAGCGCGAGGTCGCCTGGCTGATGAACCAGGAATGGGCGGTCAGCGCCGAGGATGTGCTGTTTCGGCGCAGCAAGCTCGGCCTGCGCTTTTCGCCCGAACAGCGCCGGGCGCTCGACGATTATATGGCCGCGAAGGCTGCGCCACCCGCTTCCGCCCGGATGGAGGCGCGCGGATGAGCCTGACACTCGACAGTCTCAGCCTGACGCGCGGCGCGCAGACCCTGCTCGCCGACATCTCGCTGACGCTGGAGAAGGGATCGCTCAACGTGCTGCTCGGCGCGACGCTCGCCGGCAAGACCTCTCTGATGCGCCTGATGGCCGGGCTCGACGCACCCAGCAGCGGCAAGGCCCTGGTCGAGGGCCGCGACGTCACCGGACTGCCGGTCCAGAAGCGGAATGTCGCGATGGTCTACCAGCAGTTCATCAACTACCCCGCGCTGTCGGTCTACGAGAACATCGCCTCGCCCCTGCGCGTCGCCGGCCTGCCGGCGAGCGAGATCGACGCTCGGGTGAAGAGCGCGGCGGCGCTGCTGCGGCTCGAGCCCTATCTCCAGCGCAAGCCGCTCGAACTCTCCGGCGGCCAGCAGCAGCGCACCGCGATCGCCCGCGCCCTGGTGAAGCGCGCCGAGCTCGTGCTGCTCGACGAGCCCCTCGCCAATCTCGACTACAAATTGCGCGAGGAGCTGCGCGAGGAACTGCCGCGCATCTTCGCCGAATCCGGCGCGATCTTCGTCTACGCCACCACCGAGCCGAGCGAGGCCCTGCTGCTCGGCGGCAATACCGCCACCCTGTTCCAAGGACGGGTGACGCAGTTCGGCCCGACGGCGCAAGTCTATCGCCAGCCGCATGACCTTGTGACCGCGCAGGTCTTCTCCGACCCGCCGCTCAACACGCTCTCTGGGATCAAGCAGGGCAGCGAGGTCAGGCTCTCGACCGGCCAGACCATCCCGGCGAGCGGCGCCTTCGCCGGCGTGCCCGATGGCGCCTATACGATCGGCTTCCGTGCCCATCATCTCGCGCTCGACGCGCTGCCGACAGCGGCGATCGAACTGCAAGCGAACGTCTCGGTCTCCGAGATCACCGGCTCGGAATCCTTCGTCCATCTCGATGTCGGCGACCACCGCCTGATCGCGCTGGTGCCGGGCGTGCGCCGCCTGGAGCCGGGTACGACCGTGACCGCCTGGCTCGCCCCTGACCGCATCTTCCTGTTCGACGCCGCCGGCAGGCTGGCGGCGGCAGCTCCGGCAAAGGCGGCGTGAGATGGCCAGGATCACGCTCGACAAGCTGGCGCATTCCTACAAGCCCGATCCGCAGGGGCCGCAGGACTATGCGCTGCGCGAGGTCGACCATGTCTGGCGCCAGGGCGGCGCCTATGCCCTGCTCGGCCCGTCCGGCTGCGGCAAGACCACGCTGCTCAACATCATCTCCGGCCTCGTTGTGCCGACGCGCGGGCGCATCCTGTTCGACGACAAGGACGTGACGAAAGCGCCGACCGAGGCGCGCAACATCGCCCAGGTCTTTCAGTTCCCCGTCGTCTACGACACGATGACGGTGCGCGAGAACCTCGCCTTTCCGCTGAAGAACCGCGGCGTCCCGAAGGCACAGATCGAGGCCCGCGTCGCCGAGATCGCCGGCCTGCTCGATCTGACATCGGCGCTCGACCGCAAGGCGAGCCGTCTCGGGGCCGACGCCAAGCAGAAGATCTCGCTCGGGCGCGGGCTGGTGCGGCCCGACGTCGCCGCGATCCTGTTCGACGAGCCTTTGACCGTCATCGACCCGCATCTGAAATGGCAGTTGCGCTCGATGCTGAAGGAGCTGCACCGCAAGCTCGACCTCACCATGATCTACGTCACCCACGACCAGACGGAGGCGCTGACCTTCGCCGACACGGTGGTGGTGATGCATGATGGCGGCGTCGTGCAGACCGGCACGCCGGAGGAGCTGTTCCAGCACCCCGCCCACACCTTCGTCGGTCATTTCATTGGTTCGCCCGGCATGAACGTGCTGCCCTGCAAGGTTGAGGGCGCGCGGGCCAGTCTCGCCGGGCAGGAGATCGCATTGGCGAGGCACTATCCGGCCCTTGCCGGCAAGGTCGAGCTCGGCATCCGGCCGGAATACGCGACGCTTGCCCCGCGCGGCGCAGGGCTGCCGGTCAGGATCGCCCGCATCGATGATATCGGCCGCGCCCGCATTGCCCGCGTCGAGCTCGATGGCCTCAAGCTTGCCGCGAGCGTGCCGGAGGGCGCGAGCTTCGACGGCGATCAGGCCATCCTCGCGCTGCAGTCAGGCCAGATCCACATCTACAGCGACGGCCATCTGGTGAAGGGGCAAGCGCTGCCGGGAGGCCAGCCATGAAGCCGGTCAACCAGAAGGCCTGGCTGCTCGTCCTGCCGGTGCTGCTGATCGTCGCTTTCTCGGCGGTGATCCCGTTGATGACGGTGGTGAACTACTCCGTCCAAGATTCCTTCGGCAACAACCAGTTCTTCTGGAACGGCGTCGGCTGGTTCGCCGAACTGCTCGA
Source organism: Allobosea sp. FBZP-16 (assembly GCF_002831785.1). Taxonomy (NCBI): domain Bacteria; kingdom Pseudomonadati; phylum Pseudomonadota; class Alphaproteobacteria; order Hyphomicrobiales; family Alloboseaceae; genus Allobosea; species Allobosea sp. FBZP-16. The sequence continues at coordinate 46,089 of NZ_LNCQ01000052.1, forward strand.
CCCGAAGAGCGATCTCGGCTCGCGCTTCTACGACTCGCTCTGGCGCAACCTCGCCTTCTCGGCGATCATTCTGGCCATCGAGATCCCGCTCGGCATCCTGGTGGCGCTGTCGATGCCGCGCGAAGGCTGGACGGTCTCGGCGACGCTGGTGCTGATGGCGTTGCCGCTGCTGATCCCGTGGAACGTGGTCGGCACGATCTGGCAGATCTTCGCGCGCGGCGACATCGGCCTGTTCGGCGCGGCGGTGAACGGCCTCGGCATCGACTACAACTATGTCGCCAACCCGGTCGCCGCCTGGTTCACCATCGTCGTAATGGATGTCTGGCACTGGACCTCGCTGGTGGCGCTGCTCTGCTATGCCGGCCTGAAGTCGATCCCCGACGCGTATTACCAGGCGGCGCGCATCGACGGTGCCTCGCGCTGGGCCGTGTTCCGCACCATCCAGCTGCCGAAGATGAATCGCGTGCTTCTGATCGCCGTGCTGCTGCGCTTCATGGACTCGTTCATGATCTACACCGAGCCCTTCGTCGTCACCGGCGGCGGCCCCGGCAATTCGACGACCTTCCTCTCGATCGAGCTGGTCAAGCTCGCTCTCGGCCAGTTCGACCTCGGCAAGGCCGCGGCGCTCTCGATCGTCTACAACCTGATCATCCTTGCGGTCTGCTGGGTGTTCTACACGGTGATGACAACAGCCGATGCGCGGGCCGACTCCGAAGCGGGGAGGGGCTGATGCGCGGCGGCCGACTGATCCTTGCCCTTTATCTCATTGCGCTGATGTTGCCGATCTACTGGCTCGTCAACATGAGCTTCAAGACCAACACCGAAATCACCAACGCGCTGACGCTCTGGCCGCGGACCTTCACTCTCGACAACTACGCCAAAATCTTCACCGATCCGAGCTGGTACAACGGCTACATCAACTCGCTGCAATATGTGGCGCTGAACACAGCTCTCTCGCTCGCCTTCGCGCTGCCGGCGGCCTACGCCTTCTCGCGCTACCGCTTCCTCGGCGACAAGCACCTGTTCTTCTGGCTGCTGTCGAACCGGATGGCGCCGCCGGCGGTGTTCGCGCTGCCCTTCTTCAACCTGTATTCGGCGATCGGGCTATTCGACACGCCGCTCGCGGTGGCGCTGGCCCACTGCCTGTTCAACGTGCCGCTGGCGGTCTGGATTCTCGAAGGCTTCATGTCCGGCGTGCCGCGCGAGATCGACGAGACCGCGGCGATCGACGGCTATTCCTTCCCGCGCTTCTTCGTGAAGATCTTCATGCCGCTGATCGCCTCCGGCATCGGCGTCGCCGCCTTCTTCTGCTTCATGTTCTCCTGGGTCGAATTGCTGCTGGCGCGCACGCTGACCAGCGTCAGCGCCAAGCCGATCGCCGCGACCATGACCAGAACAGTCTCGGCCGCCGGCATGGACTGGGGCGTGCTCGCGGCAGCCGGCGTGCTGACGCTGATCCCCGGCGCGCTCGTGATCTGGTTCGTCCGCAACTACATCGCCAAGGGCTTCGCCCTGGGGAGGGTGTGATGGAACTTAACTGGATGGCCTGGACCTGGCAGACCGGCGTCTTCTTCGCCGGCATCGCCAGCCTGCTCCTGATCCTGACGCTGCTCGCGATCTTCCGGCCCGAGACCGAGCGCGTCGGCGTGCTCGGCATCGCCACCACGCGCGGCGACCGGCTCTTCATTTCGCTGCTCGGCAGCGCCTTCATTCACCTCGCCTGGCTCGGCATCGTCGGCCAGCCGCTGTGGTGGGCTTCCGGCCTCGCACTCCTCTATGCCGCGGCGGTGTTCCGCTTCGTCTGAGGAGGCAAGCCCAAGAACAAGAAACGACCGAACCCGGAGAACGGGCGGCATTCCAAAGGGAACATCGGAGGACAACGATGACGACGCTCAAGACACACCTCTCCTGCCTCGCCGGCGCCAGCCTGTTCGCGCTGACGCTCGCCGCCGGACCGGCCCTCGCCGGCCCCGAAGAGGCACGCAAATGGATCGACAGCGAGTTCCAGCCTTCGACGCTCTCCAAGGACGAGCAGATGAAGGAGATGGAATGGTTCATCAATGCCGCGAAGCCCTTCGCCGGCATGGAGATCAACATCGTCTCGGAGACGATCACCACGCATGAATACGAGGCCAAGACCCTGGCCAAGGCCTTCAGCGAGATCACCGGAATCAAGCTGACGCACGACCTGATCCAGGAAGGCGACGTGGTCGAGAAGATCCAGACGCAGATGCAGTCCGGCAAGAACATCTATGATGGCTGGATCAACGATTCCGACCTGATCGGCACGCATTTCCGCTACAAGCAGGCGACCAACCTGACCGACTGGATGGCCGGCCCAGGCAAGGACGTCACCAACCCGAACCTCGACATCGACGACTTCATCGGCAAGTCCTTCGGCACCGGGCCGGACGGCAAGCTCTATCAGCTGCCGGTGCAGCAGTTCGCGAACCTCTACTGGTTCCGCTACGACTGGTTCCAGCGCGCCGACCTCAAGGAGAAATTCAAGGCCAAATACGGCTACGATCTCGGCGTGCCCGTGAACTGGTCGGCCTATGAGGACATCGCCGAGTTCTTCACCAACGACGTCAAGGAGATCGACGGCACCAAGATCTTCGGCCATATGGATTATGGCAAGAAGGACCCCTCGCTCGGCTGGCGCTTCACCGACGCCTGGCTCTCCATGGCCGGCAATGGCGACAAGGGCATCCCGAACGGCCTCCCCGTCGACGAATGGGGCATCCGCATGGAGGGCTGCCGTCCGGTCGGCTCCGCAGTCGAACGCGGCGGCGACACCAACGGCCCGGCTGCGGTCTACTCGATCACCAAATATGTCGACTGGCTGAAGAAATATGCCCCGCCGCAGGCGCAGGGCATGACCTTCGGCGAATCCGGCCCGGTGCCGGCGCAGGGCACGATCGCCCAGCAGATCTTCTGGTACACCGCCTTCACCGCCGACATGGTCAAGCCCGGCCTGCCGGTGATGAGCTCGGACGGCAAGCCGAAATGGCGCATGGCGCCCTCGCCCAAGGGTGCCTACTGGAAGGACGGGATGAAGCTCGGCTACCAGGATGCGGGATCGGCGACCCTGCTGAACTCGACCCCGGTCGAGCGCCGCAAGGCGGCCTGGCTCTATCTGCAGTTCATCGTCTCGAAGACGGTCAGCCTGAAGAAGAGCCATGTCGGCCTGACCTTCATCCGCGAGAGCGACATCTGGGACAAGAGCTTCACCGAACGCGCTCCGCAGCTCGGGGGGCTGATCGAGTTCTACCGCTCGCCGGCGCGCGTGCAGTGGACCCCGACCGGCAACAACGTCCCGGACTATCCGCGCCTCGCCCAGCTCTGGTGGCAGAACATCGGCGACGCCTCCTCCGGCGCCAAGACGCCGCAGGCGGCGATGGATGCGCTGGCAGCGGCGCAGGACTCCGTGATGGAGCGCCTGGAACGCTCCGGCGTGCAAGGCGATTGCGGGCCGAAGCTCAACCCGCGCACCACGGCGGAAGAGTGGTTCGCCAAGGCCGAGAAGGCCGGCACGCTGGCGCCGCAGCGCAAGCTCGCCAACGAGAAGCCGAAGGGCGAGACGATCGACTACGACACGCTGATCAAGAGCTGGCCAGCGTCTCCCCCTAAGCGCGGCTGAGCCCCCTCCTCCCGGCTCGGACGTGCAAAAGGGGCGCGGCAGCAATGCCGCGCCCCCGATTGTTTGATGGGCCTTGCCAGACGGGTTATTGCTGCGTCGCGCTCTCGTCCATCCACATCACCTCCCAGACATGGCCGTCGAGATCCAGGAAGCCATGGGCGTACATGAAGCCGTAATCCTTCGGCTCGCTGAAGGTCGTGCCGCCGGCCCCGAGTGCCGCCGCGACGATCGCATCGACCGCCTCGCGACTGTCCCGGGAGAGCGCGATCAGGACCTCCAGCGACTGGCTGGTATCGGCGATCGGCTTCGGCGAGAAGCTCGCGAATTTCTCATGGGTTAGCAGCATCGCGAAGATCGTGTCGCTGATAACCATGCAGGCGGCGGTCTCGTCCGTGAATTGCGGATTGAAGGAAAAGCCGAGCGCCGTGAAGAACGCCTTCGACGCCTCGAGGTCCTTCACCGGCAGGTTGACGAAGATCATCTGGGGCATGCCTTGCTCCTTGCGTCGGGATCATCTGTCGGAAGGCCCGCCATTGAGCCGAGGTGATGTGGCCCGGCTATGACACGGCCTGAAGCGCCTGCCTGAGCCTGGCCGGTTCGAAGTCGCCGAGACGGGCATCGACCTCGTCATGCGTGCGCTGCCAGATCGGCATGGCTCGCGCGAGCAGCGCAATTCCCTCCGGCGTAATTGCCAGGAGCCGGCTGCGGCGGTCCTTCTCGCCGGTAGTCACGACGACGAGGCCACGGCGCTCGAGCGGCTTCAGCGCCGCGGTCAGCGTCGTCCGGTCCATGCCGAGCAGAGTCGCGACCGGGCCGAGCGGCGGCGGCTCCGGCCGGTTCAGCGACATCAGGAGGGAGAATTGCTGATTGGTCAGGTCGACCGGCCGCAGCGCCTCGTCGAACAATCGCGCCAGCGTCCGCGCCGCGCGCTGGATGTGCAGGCACAGGCAATGGTCGCGCACATGCAGCGTCGTGGCGAAGGGGACGAGGGATTCGATGGGTGCTTCCAGTGATTTTGACATCGTTCAGATATGTTGATATCAACTAATTAAGAATAGGCTGAAGGGTTGGGTGCTGCAAGGAGGCGATGATGGAGCATCAGGTGGTTTCCCGGTCCGACTGGCTGGATGCGCGCAAGGCCCTGCTCGCCCGCGAGAAGGAGTTCACGCGGCTGCGCGACGAGATCAATGCCGAGCGGCTGGCCCTGCCCTGGGTCAGGGTCGACAAGACTTACGTCTTTGACACGCCCGCGGGCAAGAAGACACTGGCCGAGCTGTTCGACGGCCGCAGCCAGCTGGTTGTCTACCATTTCATGTTCGGGCCGGACTGGGAGGCGGGATGCCCCGGCTGCTCCTTCATGGCCGATCATCTCGGCGGTACGCTGGCGCATCTCAACAACCACGACGTCACGCTGGTGATGATCTCGCGGGCGCCGCTCGCCAAGATCGAGGCCTACAAGACGCGCATGGGCTGGAGCGTGCCCTGGGTCTCGTCCTTCGGCGGCGATTTCAACTTCGACCACCACGTCTCCTTCACCCAGGAAGAGCTGGCCGAGGGCGCGGTGCTCTACAACTTCACACAGACACCGTCGGAGCAGGCCCATGACGAATTGCCCGGCCTCAGCTCCTTCATCCGCAACGAGGCGGGCGAGGTGTTCCACACCTATTCGGGCTATTCCCGCGGCGGTGAGGAAATGCTGGCGACGCTGATGATCCTCGACCGCGCGCCGAAGGGCCGCAACGAGACCTCGACGCTGAGCTTCGTGAAGCGCCACGACGAATACGAGGACAGGCCGAAGGCTCACAGCTGCTGCGCTGCCTGAGGCGGCGCAGGCAAGACCACGCGCATAGGGTCGGTGGGATGCCCGCTCCCGGCAGGGAACGGGCTTGGGGCGCGTGTTTTTCGATGACCGTCGCGGCCGGGCTGCGAGCGGCCGCCAGCAGCAAGGGATTTCAACCGGCGCCGAGCCGCTCGCCGCGATAGACGCCGGAGCGGATCCGGCCCCACCAGTCGCGGTTCTCCAGATACCAGGCGACCGTCTTCCGCAAACCGCTCTCGAAGCTCTCCTGTGGCCGCCAGCCGAGCTCGCGCTCGATCTTGCTGGCATCGATCGCATAGCGCTGATCATGGCCGGGACGGTCGGCGACGAAACGGATCAGGTTGTCGCGCGAGCCGAGCGCTGCATCGGGCGCAAGCTCGTCCATCAGCGCGCAGATCGCCTTGACCACCTCGAGATTGCTGCGTTCGGCCGAGCCGCCGACATTGTAGCTCTCGCCGACCCGCCCGCCTTCGGCGATCAGGGCGAGTGCGCGGGCATGGTCCTCGACATGCAGCCAGTCTCGGATCTGGGCGCCGGAGCCGTAGACCGGCAGGTCCTTGCCCTCGAGCGCGTTGAGGATCATCAGCGGGATCAGCTTCTCGGGGAAGTGATAGGGCCCGTAATTGTTCGAGCAGTTCGAGAGCACGACCGGCAGGCCGTAAGTGTGGTGCCAGGCTCGCACCAGCTGATCGGAGGCTGCCTTCGAGGCCGAATAGGGCGAGTTCGGCTGGTATGGCGAGGTCTCGCTGAACAGCCCGTCCTCGCCGAGCGAGCCGAAGACCTCGTCGGTCGAGATCTGATGAAAGCGGAAGCTGGCCTGCTCGGCCGGCGGCAGCGCGCGCCAGTGCCGCAGCGCCTCCTGCAACAGCACGAAGGAGCCGACGACATTGGTCTCGATGAAGGCGGCCGGCCCATCGATCGAGCGGTCGACATGGCTCTCGGCCGCCAGGTGCATGACGATGTCGGGTCGGAACTCGGCAAAGGCCTGCCGCATCGCCGCGACGTCGCCGATATCGGCCTGGAGGAAGGTGAGCCGCGGATCGTTCGAGACAGGTTCGAGATTGTCGCGATTGCCCGCATAGGTCAGCTTGTCGACGACCAGCACCTGGTGCGGCGTCTGCCGGATCAGGTGGCGCACCACGGCCGAACCGATGAAGCCGGCCCCGCCGGTGACGAGATAGCGCTTCACGGCCGGGCCTCGTAGCGGAACGGGCTGGCAAAACCGGCAAAGCCGGGCAGGGCGGCGTCCTTGCCCGAGAGCTGCGCCTCGGCGGCTGCGACCGGCCAATCGATCGCGAGATCAGGGTCGTTCCAGGCGATGCCGCCCTCGGTCTCCGGCGCATAGGGTCCGTCGACCTTGTAGACGACCTCGGTATTGGGCTCGAGCGTGCAGAAGCCATGCGCGAAGCCACGCGGCACGAAGAGCTGCTCGGCGCCTTCGGCGGTGAGCGTCGTCGCGCACCATCTGCCATAGCTCGGCGAGCCCACGCGGATATCGACGGTAACGTCGAAGATCGCGCCCTTCAGCACCCGGATCAGCTTGGCCTGCGGCGCCGGCGGCCCCTGGAAATGCAGGCCACGCACCACGCCAGGTGTCACCGAAAGCGACTGGTTGTCCTGGACGAAGACAGCATCGATGCCGGCTGCCGCGAAGGCCTCGACGCTATAGGTTTCCAGGAAGTAGCCGCGCGCATCGCCGAATTTCTTCGGCTTGATCAGCACGACGGCCGGGATGGCGAGGGGCTCGAAGGCGAACTTGCTCATGCCGCCCTTGAACCCTCGCTGGCGCGCGCCGTCAACGTCCGCGGGAGTGCGTTGCGATCAGATTGCTTCAATCCAAGCCGGACCCGGCTCTTGCGATCCGCCCGCCCGTCATCGGCTCCGAGACGCCGGTGGTGAGCGGGAAGGAGATCGGCAGGCCGGCCTTGCGGCGCATGGCCAGGAAGGCGAAGCACTCCGCCTCGATCGCATCGCCGCGCCAGCCGACCGTCTCGGCCGGAACCGCCTGCGTGCCCGTGCGGGCATTGAGCGCCGCCATGATCGCCGGGTTGCGCCGCCCGCCGCCGCAAACGATCAGCCTCCGTGGCCTGACCGGCAGCAAGTCGAGCCCACGCCCGACGGCACCGGCAGTGAAGGCGGTCAGCGTCGCCGCCCCGTTCTCAAAGGTGAGGCCGTCGGCCATGGCCGCGGTGAAGTCGTAGCGATCGAGCGATTTCGGGTAGGGCGCGAAGAGATAGCGGTGCTCGAGCAGCAGCGCGAGCCGGGCCTCGTCGACAGTGCCCGCAAGCGAGAAGGCGCCGTCGCGGTCCATCTCGCCCTTGCCGTGCCGCTTGATCCAGTCGTTGAGCGGCGCATTGCCCGGCCCGGTATCGAAAGCGAGGACACGTTCGGCATCGGCGAACGCGCTGAGATTGCCGACACCGCCGAGATTGAGCACGGCCGTCTCCTGCCCGGCCCCGATGCTGGCCATCAGCGCAGCATGATAGCTTGCGACCAGCGGCGCGCCCTGGCCGCCGGCGCGGACATCGGCGGTGCGGAAATCGTAGACGACGTCGATACCGAGCTGCCGTGCCATGAGCGCCCCGTCGCCGAGCTGACGGGTGTCGCCCTTACGCTCCCTGGTCGGGGCGCGGTGCAGCACGGTCTGACCATGGAAGCCGATCGCTGCGACTTCGCTCGAAGCGATGCCCTCAGAGGCAAGGAACTCGGCGACGGCTTCGCCTTGCGCCAGCGTCAGAGCACGCTCGGCCTCAGCGAAAATCGCCGGCTCCGGCCCCTCGAAGCGCCAGCCGAGCGCCGCCTGGACCGCCTCAGCCAACAGGTCGCGGACCTCCTGGCGATAGGGCGAGAGGCGCCACGGTCCGAACTCGGCGACAACAGTGCCATCGGTGCGGATCGCGGCGATGTCGATATTGCCGTCGAGGACCGTTCCGGTCATCAGGCCGATCGCCCAGGCTTGCATGCGCCGCATCTCCCTCTCGTCCCGCAATCTCACGCAATTGCGGACGCGAAACCGCTGCACGCACTTGCTGGACTGGCTCTGGCGATGCCTGTCACAGGCCAGCTTCGCCCGCAATCCCGTCCCGATTCCGACCCAATCGCCGCTTACGCAAGGCAAGCCTCTTCTGGAGATCGGCCATGCTGACCCGTCGCTTCGTCCTAACTGCCTGCCTCGGCCTCGTTCCGACGGGATCGGTGATGGCTCAGGCTCTGAGCGGCGGTATCGGCGCGCCGCCGCGAGCCGTTCCCCCGCCCGGGCCTGGACCGGGGCCGGGACCCGCTCCGGCGCCCGATCTTGCTCCGCCGCCACCGCGCGCGCCCCGGCCGCCGGCGCCCGCCTATGACGACGATGACGGCGACTACGGCATCAGCCGGCGCGACGCGGTGCGCATCGCCCGCCGCCGCGGCGTGGTCGATGTCGAGAACGTCAGCCGCCGCCGCGGGGTCTGGATCGTCTCGGGCATCGACGATGAGGGCGATGGTATCCGCGTCGTCGTCAACGACGAGGGCTATGTCGTCGATGTCAGGCGCGACTGAGCTCAGCCGGCCTGCAGTGCGGCGTCGAAAGCGTCCTGCAGCATCTGCCGGCACTGCCGCGCCTGCTCGCGGCTCGGCTCATGCAGGATATGCGGTGTGATGTCGGCGAGGTCACGCAAGGCGAAGTCGATCGCCGACATCAGGTCGAGCGCATCGCCATCGCCCATGACGGCCGGCGGCTTCAAGCGGAACTGCAAAACCTGACCCATCAGGACCTGACCCATTACGCGTCTCACGAGACTAGGAAGGCGAATCGTTCTCCCGAGTCTCGCCCGCAATCGGTCAGGAACCGGTTAACGCCCGATCTTTCGACCTTGGGCACTCACTTCTTCTCGACGTTCCAGAACAGCATCACCGGCGCCGCCAGCACGCCCGAGACCGAGCTGCGCCTGGCATAGGGCTGCTCGAACTGGCCGAGCACGCGATAGGGCTGCACCTCGGCCAGGCGCTTGTGCAATGCCTCGACCGCCGCCTTGCGGGCGGCATCGTCGGGCGCATCGACCACGGCGCCGCGCAGCTTCTCGGCTTCGGCATCGCAAGGCCAGCCGGCCCAGGCCTTCTCGCAGGCCATGTTGGTGCCGATATTGGTCATCGGCGACTGCATGGTCGCGCCCGAGGCATAGGTCACGAACAGGTTCCAGCCGCCCTGGTCCGGCGGGCTCTTGTTCTGCTGGCGGGTGGTGACGGTGCCCCAGTCGGAGAACTGGACGTCGACGTTGATTCCGACCTTCTTGAGCTGCGCGGCAGCGACCTCGGCCATCCGGCCGATCGCGGCGATGTCGTTGCTGGTGGTCAGGACGAGCTTCTCGCCCTTGTAGCCGGCCTCCGCCAGCAATTGCTTCGCCTTCTCCAGATCGGGCTTGGAATAGCCCTCCGTGCCGGCTTCCGTGCCGTTCGGCCCGCCGCAGATGAAATAAGCGGCGCAGCGCTTCCACCAGTCCTCGTCGCCGAAGCCGCCGGCCAAAAACTCGGCCTGGTCGGTGGCATAGGCAAGAGCGAGCCGCGCCTTGGGGTTATCGAAGGGCGGATGCAGGCTGTTGGGCCGCAGCATCACCTGGTTGGCGAGATTGGAATAGCGTTCGACCTTGACGTCCCTGGCCGCGGCGACCACCGGGATCAGATCCTGGCTCGGCTGCTCCCAGATGTCGATCTCACCGGTCTGCAGCGCGGCCGCGGCCGTCGCCGCGTCCGGCATGATCAACCACTCGACGCGGTCGACCTTGACGATCCGCCCGCCGGCGAGCCCGTCGGCCGGCTCCGAGCGCGGCACATAATCGGGGTTCTTGTCGTAGACGACCTTGGCGCCGCTGCGCCATTCGGCGCGGTTGAACCTGAACGGGCCGGAACCGATCGTCTCGGTCACCGGCTTCATCGGGTCGGTCGCGGCATCCGCCTCGCGCATGATCACCGGGATCTGGCCCACCGCCGAGCCGAGCGCGAACGGCACCAGCGCCATGGGCCGCTTCAGCTTGAGCACGAAGGTTCGCTCGTCCTTCGCCTCCATCCCTTCGGTGTACTCGCCGAGCTTGCCGCCGATCGTGTCGCGCTTCATCCAGCGAGCCAGCGAGGCGATGACGTCGCGCGTGGTCACCGACTGGCCGTCATGGAATTTCAGGCCCGGCCGCAAGGTGAAGGTCCAGGAGAGCTTGTCGTCCGAGGTCGAGAAGCTCTCGACCATCTGCGGCTTCGCCTGGAGATTGGCGTCCCAGGCGAACAGGCTCTCGTAGATCATCAGCCCGTGCATGCGGGTGATGACGATCGAGGCGGCGACGGGATCGAGCGTCTTGAGGTCGGCATGCGGCGCCACCCGCAGCACGTTTTTCGGTGCCGGCTGTGCCTGCGCGCCAGCGGCGAGCAGCAGCGCGGTTGTGCCGAACAGAGCAGCGACAAGGCGGGATCGGGTCATGACTGGCCTCCCTCGATACGTTGGAAATGCAGGATGCGTGAACGATGGCTGGCGAGCCGCAGGCTGCCGTCCGGCTGCAGCCAGAGGCAAGGCCGATGCCGCCACGGGCCATGCTTCAGGTCGGCAAGCGCCCGCCCGCCGGGCAGCGGCGTCAGCGGGGTTGTGAGGCCGACCGTCCCGGCCCAGGGCCAGGATGCGGTGCCGTCGGCACTGATCGTGATCTCGACCTCGAGCCGCTCGTCGCGCCAGCGCCCGACGAGGCGCTCGTCGAGCATCGTCTCGGGCGGCACCGGCAGCAGCCGGCGCGGCACGCCGCCGATCCGGCCGCTGAACGCGCCGTCGGGATCGGCCTTCAGGGCAATGTCGAGATAGGCCGGCAGGCTGCGCAGGCCGCCGTCGCCATCCGAGACCAGCTTCTCATAGCCGCCCATGACGCTGATCGCGCCGGCAGCGAACTCGGCCCAGAACGGCCCGTCCTCGGCCGCGTATAGCCCGGTTGGAACACGCTCGGGATCGTCAGGCAGCGCCTCACCGAGCAGCGCCGTCAGCACGCGCAGCGCCGGCCAGAGCGCATCCTCCTCGCGATTGGTCAGCACGACGACGCCGACGCCCAGCTCCGGCGCCATCAGCATGTGGTTGCGATAGCCCGTCAGCGAGCCGCCATGGCCGATAATCCGGGTACCGCCGAGCCGGCTCGCGACTAGGCCGAGCCGGTAGCCGCTCTGGCTGCCATCGACGAACTGGCGCGGCGCGGCGAGCCGGTCGAGCAGCCCGGCATACGGCTCGCGCCCGGCCATCAGCCCCGCCGCCCAGCGCGCCAGCCCGGCCGCGCTGCCGGCCATGCCGCCAGACGCCGAGAAGTTGAAGCCGTAAAAGCCGCGCCGCCAGCCCTGCCCGTCATGCCAGTAGCCGGTAGCGAGCCCGGGGACGACCTCGCTCTCGTCGGAGACGAAGCGGATCGGCAGCGTGGCTGGCGCCATCAGCTCCTCGACCAGTTGCGCGGCGCCCTTGCTGGTCCGACGTTCGAGGATCGCCTGCGCCAGGCGCCAACCAGTGTTCGAGTAGGCCATCTCGCTGCCTGGCTCGCCGTTGAGCCCGGGCAGGCGGCAGGCAGCGGCGAAGATCTCGGAGGCGGACAGACTCGCGGTGAACGGCGTTCCCTGCTGCCAGAGCGCCTCCATCATGTCCGGCAGCGCGCCGGTCATGTCGAGCGCCCGGCCGAGCGGCACGGCGCCAAGTGCCCGGGGTAGCTCAGGGATGAAGCTGGCGAGCGTTTCCTCCAGCGATACCCCCTCGCGCAACAGAAGGGCCGCGCAGATATGCTTGCTGATCGAGGCCAACCGATTCTGGGTGTCGGGCGTGAACGGGAGGCGGTGCTCGATCACCGCGAAGCCGCCGCTTGCGCTCTCGCGCACGCCATCGCTGTCGAACAGCACGATCGCCCCGCCCGGTCCGCCTTGCCGCGTCCATGGCTCGGCGATCGCCTGTGCCTCGCCGCGTCCCTTCGTCCAGTCGACCATGCGCTGTCCTGCTCCGCCGTTCCGTCCCGGTTGGAACTGTCGCGGATGAGAGGGCGATCAGGCAATCCTCTCAGCCATGCGCTGACGTTCAACCCCTATCGTCATGAAAGCGGCACATTCGCTGGACGATCCTGCCACGCGCGCGGCGGCGCGCTGGACCGGAGCCCGGCCCTGTCGGAGACTGCGGATTTGATGAAGCGATATTGAGGAGGCGGATTGGGATGAAACGTGCGTTTATTGTGGCCGGGGCGATTGGTCTTACCGGTATCGTGGCAGGTTGCTCGCAGCCGCAGCGCTTCGGCGCCCCGCCTCCCGGCCTGGCCCCCAGCCCCGCGCCCGGCACCACCGTAATGACCAAGCGCATCGTCAGCGACGGCGCTGGTGGCCTGCAACTGCCTGATGGAACGCGCGTCCAGACCGACCAGAGCGGCGGCTTTTCCCTGCCCAACGGCGCCTATGTCCGCCGCGATCGCTCCGGCGCCCTCAACCTGCCCAACGGCGCGCGCTGCGTGCCCGACAACCAGGGCGGCTACGTCTGCCCGTAGGCCGAGACCGGCTCAGGCCGTCTCTGCGACGCGGTTGAAGAAATCGGGTGTGCCCATCTGGCCGCCCTTCAGCACGATATCGAGGCCATCGAGCCGGGGATCATCGCTATGGGCGCGGCAGAGCGGCGCGCCCGGCGTGCAGGGCGAGCGATAGGACAGGCCCCAGAGATCGAGCGCGCGGATCGCCAGCGTCGAGGTGTCGCCGCCGGCGACGACCAGCCGTTTGATCCGCGCGTCGCTCATGATCGCTCGCAGCAGCGCTCCGGTCGCGGCCGCGACCTTCCCGGTCTCGGCCGGTACGCCGGCCGGCTTGTCGGTGATCAGCATGACGTTGCTCTGTTCCAAGCTGGCCAGGGCTTCGATGCGCAGCGCTTCCAGATAAGCGGGTTCGCGAGTGAGTCGCGCCGGATCGATCGCGATCCGCTCATAGCCCTGGGCGAGCTCGACCTGGGCGCGGGTCACAGGCGACAAGCTGCCGACCAGAGCGAGCAGATTGCCACCGGAAGCGGAGCGAGCGAGCTTTGGCATCTCGGCCTTGGGGGTCTGCGGGAAGCCGGCAATCGCCTGTGCCACCGAGCTGGCGCCGATTGCAAGCATCGGCCCCGCACTCATGCGCTCGCGCAGCAGGGCGCCGATCGCGGCGAGGTCGGACGGGCGCGAGACGTCGAAAAGGACGGCTTCGGGCGCTCCAGCGAGCGCAGCGTCCAAGGCCCGTCGCCCGCCCTCGCCTTCATGGCTGCGGTAATCGACGAGCGCGGCGCGCTCCAGCCCCTGCGCCTGGAGATGCCGCCGCAGATCCGCCTCGCCCATCGGCGTCACCGGATGGACGCTCATCGTCGGGTGGCGGTCGATTCGGTGAACGACGCCGCCCGCGCCCGCCGCAGCGAAGAGAGTGCCGAACAGACAGTAGCGCCCGAGATTGGGCTGGCCGCCGATCACCGGCAGACATGGATTGGGAAAATGCGGCCGCAAGGCCCGTGCCGCCGCGCCGAGGCTGCCGACATCCGGAGCGCTGTCGAAGGTCGAGCAGCATTTGTAGTGCAGCAGGCCGATACCGAGCGTGGCGAAGAAGCGCCCCGCTTCTTCCAGCTCCCGCGCCATGGCCTCGGGCGCCATCGCTCGTGTCGCCCCCGCAATGCCGACCGCGTCGAGCGATCCGGCGCTCGCAAGCTGCTGGGCCGTCGGGATTTGCAGGAAGAGCAGAGCGCGCTGTCCGGCCTCCGCCAGCGTCGCGAGCGTGTCGGTCGCACCGGTGAAGTCGTCGCCATACCAGCCGTAGCAGGGTGCCGCCTCAGCCATGCTCAGCCGCCGCTCTTGCCAAAGAAGGCGAGCGCCTGCGCGAGTTCGTCATGGCTCTTCGCCGCTTCGCCCAGCGGCAGGCCGGCCGCGACCGCAGCCCAGGCCTGGCGGATGCTGGCGACGCCGGCCGCCGGCCCGCCGGGATGGGCGAGGATGCCACCTCCCGCCATGAACAGCAGATCGTCATGGCCGATCGCGTCCCAGGTCGGCTGCGCCGTGCCGGCCCATTGCCCGGAGGAGAAGGCGGGTAGCACGCGATCGTCGATGCCATCCGCCAGCGGCGTCACGCAATCCCTGGCGGAGGTCACGACCTCCCCGTCCTCCTGTGCAAACTTCCCCTGCAAGCCGTGGACATGCATGTGGTCGACGCCGGCGAGCCGCCAAAGCGTCTGGTAGGCCTGGAAGCCGATGCCGAGCAATGGATGGCGCGAGAGCGCGCCAAAACCGTTACGGTGGCCGTGCAGGGCAAGGCTGGTCGAGCGACGCAGCGTCTCGACCGCCGAAAAGCCGCACCAGTTCAGGCTGACCATCACACAGGTGCCACCCTCGCGCTCGACCAGCTCGGCATGGCGGCGCATCTGGTCGGTTTCGGCGGTGATGTTGAAGGCGACCATCACCGCCTTGCCGGTGCGGTCCTGATGGCGGCGCACCGCGGCCATCACCGCCGGCACGCGCTGGGCCAGCGGCGCATGCACGGGATCAGCCGAGACCTCATCGTCCTTGATGAAGTCGAGCCCGGCGGCGCAGAGCCGCCCGACGAGCTCGGCGGTCTCGAAGGGACGCAGGCCGACATTGGGCTTGATGATCGAGCCGATCATCGGGCCATCCATGACGCCGGTCGCCCGGCGGGTGCCGGCGATGCCCCGTGTCGGCAACGGGAAGAGACGGCGATAGGCGGCTGGGAGCGCCATGCTCTCGAGCCGGAGCCCGGTGACCTCGCCGAGATCGAACAGGTTGCCCGCGACGATCGAAGCCAGCGTCGGCAGGTTGGGACCGACATTGTCGACCGGGAAGGAGAGCGTGATCCGGGCGCGACGCCACGGCCCCTCGACGCCTTTCCGCGCCAGCCAGGCATTGGGCAGGCTCGGTTCGGCAGCGCTATCGAGGTCCTCGACCGAGATGACGACGGCGCGGGTGCGGTCGCGCAGTTCGTCGGTCTCGCCGGCAACGCGGGTGAAGGTGCCGCTCGACTGCTCGCCGGCCATGATTTCCGCGACCTTGCGCGGATCGAGCGGCGTCTCGATCAGATAGGTGGCCGTGAAACGGTCGGCAGCGGACATGTCGCGATACTCACCATGGCGGTCGTCCCGGAAAAGCCGCCTTCGGCGGCGCCGATCCCGGACCCATGCCTGAGCATCTATCGGTGGGGCTCAGGCATGGGTCCCGGGTCTCCCTGCGGTCGTCCGGGACGACCGCAGAGCCTAGGCGAAAGCGTCAAAGCTTGCTGAGGTCGGGGAAGGGGCGCACCGGGTCCTCGCCGTCCCAAGTTTCCGCCGCCTCGCGGATCAATCGGAACATCTCGCCCTTGGGGCCGGCGACCTCCGAGAGCTCGATCACCGTGCCGGGATGGTAGTGCGTGTCGAAATAGATGAAGCGGCCGCGCTCGCCGACTTCGCCGGACATCACCGGCTTGAAGCCTTCCGCCAACAGCCGCTCCAGGTCGGCATCGTAGTCCGAGGTCCAGTAGGCGACATGCTGCAGGCCACTATGGCCGGCATCGGTGAAGTCCTTGTACATGGACGGCACCGCGTTGCGGCACTGGATCAGCTCGATCTGCAGCGGGCCGGAATTGGCGAGCGCCACAGAGTTATGCGGTTCGTAGGCTTCGCCCTTGTAGCGGTAGTTCCTGATCGGGACCTTCGGGTTGTAGAAGAACGGCCCGACGCCGAGCACCCGGCTCCAATAGTCCATTGCCGCCTCGATATCGGGGACGACATAGCCGGCCTGACGGATCTGGCCAAAATGACGGCTCATGGCGGGTGCTTTCCTGCAACGATGACTAGAGGAAGCCGATGGAGAACCACGGCACGGCGGCGACGATGACGAGGCCGACCAAAAGGGCCGCGACATAGGCCCAGATGTATTTCAGCCCCTCGTCGGGATTGATCTTCGAGATCGCGCAGGCGCCGTAATAGCCGACGCCGAAGGGCGGGGCGAAAAGCCCGATGCCCATCGCGAAGATCACGACCATCGAATAGTGGACTTCGTGCACGCCGATCTGCTTGGCGATCGGGAAGAGCAGCGGGCCGAACAGCACGATCGCCGGAATGCCCTCGAGCACGCTGCCGAGGATGACGAAGGCGACGATCGAGATGGCGAGGAAGCCCCAGGTGCCGCCCGGGACGGCCGCCATCACCTTGGCGAGGTCCTGCGAGAAGCCCGATTGCGTCAGGCCCCAGGCCATCGCTGTGGCGCAGCCGATGATGAAGATGATCGCGCCGGTGAGCGAGGCCGTGTCGACCAGCATGCGCTTGAGCCGGCGCCAGTCGAACTGTCGGTAGATCAGGATGCCGGCCAGCACTGCATAGGCGATGCCGATGGTCGAGACCTCGGTCGCGGTAGCGACGCCCTCGACGACGGCGGCGCGGATGACGAAGGGCAGTGCGATGGCGGGCGCCGCGATCAGGCAGAGCCTGCCGATCTCGTGCTTCGAATATTTGGTGACCTGGCTGAGATCCTCGCCCCGGTTGCGCCACCAGACCACGAAGCAGAGCGCGATGCCGAGCACGACCGCCGGCAGCATGCCGCCGGTGAACAGGGCCGCGATCGAGACGCCGGTGACCGAGCCGATCGTGATCAGCACGATCGAGGGCGGGATCGTCTCGGTCTGCGCGCCCGTCGCCGAGAGCAGCGCGACGAGGTCGCCGGGCTTGGCGCCGCGCTTCTGCATCTCCGGGAACAGGACAGGGGCGATCGCCGCCATGTCGGCGATCTTCGAACCGGAGATGCCGGAGACCAGATACATCGCGCCGACCAGCACATAGGAAAGCCCGCCGCGGACATGGCCGAGCAGCGAGGCCAGGAACTGGATCATGGCGCGGGCCATGCCGGTCATCTCGATCAACGCGCCGAGGAAGATGAACAGCGGCACGGCGAGCAGGATGAGATGGCTCATGCCCTCGTCGAGCCGGCCGACCATGACGACCATCGGCGTGGACGTGGTCAGCGCAAGATAGCCGAAGGTGGCGAGCGCGAAGGAGAAGGCGATCGGCACCCCGGCGAAGACGTTCGCCGCGACGACGCCGACGAAGAAGACCACCAGGTTGAGCTTGCCGAGCGGCTTCAGCACCGGCCCCGCGAGATAGAACAGGCCGATCAGCGCCACGGTGATCCCGAGAGCCAGCGCGACGGTCTTCCAGGAGCCGAAGCGCAGCAGCCGGCAGAAGGCGGCGAACAGCATCAGGACGATGCCGATCGGCAGCGCCGCGGCGCGCCAGGAGTTGGCGATCTCCAGCGCCGGCGTGACGATGAAGCGCTCGTCCCCGGCATATTCCAGCGCATCCGGCAGGATCATCACCAGGAAGGCGATCGCGGCGGTGATGGCGAACGCCTCGAGCAGGAGGCGCGCCTGCGGGCCGACGCGGGTGACGAGCCCGGTCATGCGCATATGCTCGCCGCGGCGCAACGCCACCACCGCGCCGAGCATGGAAAGCCAGAGGAACAGGATCGAGGCGAGCTCGTCCGACCAGACCAAGGGCGCGTGGAAGGCGTAGCGGGCGGTGACGCCCGCTCCCAAGATGACGATCTCGGCAAGGACGAGCACGGCCGCGACAAGCTCGACCACCGTGCCGACGGCGCGGTCGAGCCTGTCGGCGAGGCGACCGAGGCCGGTCGCCGGCATGACCGGCGGCGGCAAAGTGGCGGCGTGAGCGTCCATGGCGTTTCCCCGAGAATTCGGCTGCGGCTCGCTCGCTCAGGCGAGTTTGCCGACCGCTCCCTCGAGCAGGCCCCAGGCTTCGGCGCCGAAGCGCTCCTGCCATTCCCTGTAGAATCCGCCGTCGCGGAGCTTGGCCCGGAAGCTGTCGGGGTTGGTCTTGTTGAAGGCAAGCCCCTTCGACTGCAGATCGGCCTGCACGGTTTCGTTGAGGCTCTTGATGTCGCCGCGCTGGGCGACGCCGGCATCGTTGATCGCGGACGCCACGATCTTCTGGATATCCGGCGGCAGACCCTTCCAGGCGCGGCCATTGGCAATGAACCAGAAGCCGTCCCAGATATGGTTCGAGACCGCGCAGCTCTTCTGGACCTCGTAGAGCTTGGCGACCTGGATGATCGGTAGCGGGTTCTCTTGTGCATCGACGACTTTGGTCTGCAGCGCCGAATAGACCTCGGAGAACTGCAGGCTGGCGGGCGCTGCGCCGAGCGCCTTGAACATCGAGATCGAGAGCGGCGAGACCGGCACGCGGATCTTGAGCGAGGCCATGTCGGCCGCCTGCTCGATCGCCTTGCCCGAGGTGGTCATCTGGCGGAAGCCATTGTCCCACATCTTCTCGAAGGCATAGAGATTGACCTTCTCGATGGCGGCGCGGACATGCGCGCCGACCGGCCCGTCCATCGCCTTCCAGACCTGGTCATAGTCGGCGAAGGCGAAGCCGACCGCGTTGATCGCCGCGACCGGCACCAAGGTCGCGATCACCAGTGCCGACGGGGTGAAGAAGGTGATTCCGCCATTGCGGACCTGGCTCAGCATGTCGGTGTCGCCGCCGAGCTGGTTGTTCGGGAAGATCTTGATCTCGACCCGCCCGTTCGTCTCCTTGGCGACGCGCTCGGCCGCCTGCTGGGCGCGGATGTTGAGCGGGTGGCTAAGCGGCAGGTTGTTGCCGTATTTCAGCTCGATCTCAGCGGCGCGCGCGATCATGGGCATGCCGATCAGCGATGCGGCGGGGGCGGCGGCTAGGCCCTTGATGAGCGTGCGGCGGCTCGGTCCGGTCATGATGTCCTCCCTGCGGACTTGATGCGATTTGATCGCTCTTGAGTGCTTGACGCTCAGCATAGAAATCGCATCTGATGGTCTTCAAGCTCATTTTCTGATGGTTTTTGATGGGATGAATGCGCCGATCCGCAATCCGGACGAGGAGACCGCGCTACCGCGCCGGCGCCAGATGGCGCGCGTCGAGGATGTCGCGCGCCTGGCGGGCGTCTCGACCGCGACGGTCGACCGGGTGCTGAACCAGCGACCGGGCGTCAGGCCGGCGACGGTGCAGCGCGTGCTGAAGGCCGCTGGCGAGCTCGGCTATGTCATGGAGGGGGCGCTGCCGGCGAGCGCGCTCAGGCCCCTGCGCCTCGGCTTCCTGCTGCCGGCCGGGAACAACCGTTTCCTCGGCATGCTCGGGCGGCTGATCGCGGGATCGCAGGACCAGCTGGCGTCCTTCAACATGCGCGCCAGGGTCGAGCATATCGAGAGCTTCAAGCCGGAGCTGCTCGCCCATGAACTGCGACGCATCGGCCGCGAGGTCGACGGCGTCGCCTTCATGGCGCTGGAGCATCCGACCGTGCGCGAGGCGGTCGATGCCCTCGCAGAGCGCGGGGTGCCGAGCGTCACGCTGATCTCCGACATCGCCAACACCGCTCGCGCCGCCTATGTCGGGCTCGACAACCGCGCCGCCGGCCGCACCGCCGGCCAACTCATCGCCCGCTTCATCGGACCGCGCCGGGCGAAGGTGGCGATGATCGCCGGCAGCCTGAGCTACCGCGCCCATGAGGAGCGCGAGATGGGCTTCCTGCACCTGTTCGAGGAGCTTTATCCGGAGATAAAGGTGGTCGGCCTGCGCGAGGGCCATGACGACGAGGCCAAGAACTACCGCCAGACCAAGACCCTGCTCGGCCAGCATCCGGATCTCGCGGGCATCTACAATATCGGTGGCGGGCCGGAAGGCATTGCCCGGGCGCTGAAGGAAGCTGGGCGGCAGGATGTCGTCTTCGTCGGCCATGGGCTGACGCCGGAGACGCGCGGCCTGCTCGTCGACGGCACCATGGACGCGGTGATCACCCAGCAGCCGCTGGCGACGCTGATGAGTTGCGTCGCGATCTTCGCAAACTTGCGCGCCGGGCGACCGGCGGCGGAGGGCACGGCCCGGCCCGGCATCGAGATCGTGCTGCGCGAAAACCTGCCCTGAGGGGCGGCGATGGCCGCGCTTCAGCTCTGCGCCACCGTCGCCCGCCTGACGATCCCGGCCAGCTCCGGCGACGGGTCGAGCGTGCCGAAGACATAGCCCCAGTCGGCGTCGAGCCGCGAGCGGCAGAAGGCCTCGAACACGGCCTCGTCGGCGTGCTTCCGCAGCTCCGAGGCCTGCAGCGCATAGGCCATCAGATTGGCGAGCCGGCGGCCATGGCCGTCATCGTTGCGGGGCTTCGCTGCTTCGTCGCCGAGCCGGTCGAGCCAGCGGTCGAGGGCGCGGTTGGCGCCGCGCGCCTGGCCCACCTCGGCCATGAAGGCCTCCTTGGTGCGTGGTTCGCGGTTGAAGGCGCGCAGCACGTCCATGCACATCATGTTCGAGGTGCCCTCCCAGATCGCATTGAGCGGCGCCTCGCGATAGAGCCGCGCCATCGGGTTCTCCTCGATGAAGCCGTTGCCGCCATGGCATTCCAGCGCCTCGACGACGAAGGCGGCGGCGCGCTTGCAGTTCCAGAACTTCGCCAGTGGCGTGGTGACGCGGGCGAGATGGCGCTCCTGCTCTGATGTCTCCATCGCATCGGTCGCAGCGGCGACGCGGAAGGCCATCAGGGTCGAGGCCTCCGAGTCGATCGCGAGATCGGCGAGAATGTTGGTCATCATCGGCTGCTCGGCGAGCGCGGAGCCGAAGCCGCGACGCGACTGGGTGTGGTTGAGCGCCAGCGTCAGCGCCTGGCGCATCAGCCCGGCCGAGCCGACGGCGAAGTCGAGCCGGGTCAGATGGGCATGGGAGATGATCTCCTTGATGCCCGCCCCCTCTTCACCGACGAGCCAGCCCAGGCAGTCGCGGAATTCGACTTCGGAGGAGGCGTTCGAACGGTTGCCGGCCTTGTCCTTGAGGCGCTGGATCTGCAGGCGGTTGCGGCTGCCGTCGGGCAGGAAGCCCGGGCAGAACAGGCAGGAAACGCCGCTCTCAGTGCGCGCCAGGGTAAAGAACCCGTCCGATTGCGGCACCGAGAAGAACCATTTGTGCCCGGTGATCAGATAGACCCGGCCCTCGGGCGTATCCTCGAGGAAGCGGGCGGTGGTCTGAGTCTGGCGCAGGTCGGAGCCGCCCTGCTTCTCGGTCATCGCATAGCCGATGCTGGCGCCCTCTTTAAGCGCCACCGGCAGCGGGCGTCTGTCGTAGCGGCCCGAGGTAATCTTCTCCCGCCAGAGCGAAAACTCCGGCTGGGCGAGGCCGGGAAAGGCGGCATAGGTCATGCCGGTCGGACACCCCGTCCCGTGCTCGACCTGGTTCCAGAGATAGGACAACACCGCGCG
Source organism: Allobosea sp. FBZP-16 (assembly GCF_002831785.1). NCBI lineage: Bacteria > Pseudomonadati > Pseudomonadota > Alphaproteobacteria > Hyphomicrobiales > Alloboseaceae > Allobosea > Allobosea sp. FBZP-16. The sequence continues at coordinate 67,787 of NZ_LNCQ01000052.1, forward strand.
GGCGAGATGGCCGTTCGGCTCGCTCGTGGTCCAGGCGAGCGAGGGGACTTCATGGGCGAAGGCAAGGCGCATCAGCTCGTGCCAGGCCGGATGAAATTCGATCCAGTCGATGCGATTGCCGTAGCGGTCGTGGGTCCTGAGCTCCGGCCCGTGCCGGTTGGCAAGACGGGCGAGGTCCTGGATCTCGGCATCGCCCGCATGGGCGCCGAGTGCCGCCGCCTTCTCCGCGACCCAGGGCGCACCGCGCGCGACGATGCCCTGCAGCACCGCATCGCCGGAGAAAGCGTTCCAGCCGGTCGCCGGACGGGCCTGGTTGAGGACCTGATGGGTGGCGTGAGCGTGAATGGTCATTCCGCCGCCTCCTGCGTCGTGACGCGCTCTGGCACCTCGCAGCCGGTGACGCAGCAGCGGCCGGGCTGCTTCGACACCCGCGAGCCGTCGGCGAGCACGCCGCGGTCGAGCAGGCTCTCGACCAGCGCGACCTTCTCCATCAGCGGATAGTTGCGCCAGATCTCGCGCTTCATCGCTTCCGGCGAGCCGCCGCCATGCAGCGAGATCACCGAATACCAGCCAGCCTCCTTGGACACTGTGAGGTCCTCGATGAAGCGGGCGACCTCGGCGCGCTGCTCATAGGGGATGTCCGGCCGCCCGGTGAGCACGGCTGCGAGCGAGGCGGCGGTCTCGGGGTTATGGTCCTCATCCGGGGCGGGCAGCGCCACGATCAAGCCTCCCGAGACGTAATGAGCGATGCGGTGCATGTCATAGATCTTAGTAGCGAGAAGCAGCTTGCCGATATTGGCGAAAACTGCGTCGGGCATCGCCACGCCCGAAGCGTCCTTGCTGCAATAGACCGAAGCCGCGACGCCGCAGGCGAAGAAGCTCTCGGTGATGGTGATCAGCTCGACCAGTTGCTCGCGGACATGGGAGTGCCTGTCGGCATCGAGCCCGTTGGCTTCGACGATCAGCGCGCCGGCGCCGATCAGGAGGTCGCCGAAACCCGCCCGGGCGGCGATGCAGCTATGGCGATGATGGGTGGCGTAGCTGGTGGTGAGGTAGCCGGCCTCCTCGGTCTCGCCGGCCATGAAGACCCGGTCCCAGGGCACGAAGACGTCGTCGAACATCACCGCACCGGTCGACTGGCCGTATTTCGCCGAGAACTTCGCGGCGGGATCACCCGGCCGCCCGGCCGGACGCGCGACGATGGTGATGCCCTCGGCATCGCAGGGCACGGCGCAGCAGAGGGCGAAATCCTCGTCGCCTTTGGCATGGGTGCGGCAGGGCATGACCAGGAATTCGTGCAAGTAAGGCGCGCCCGTGACGATCGCCTTGGTGCCGCGGATGACGATGCCGTCCGGTCGGCGCTCCTTGATATGAACATAGGAATCGCGATTGGCTTGCATTCCGGGCCGCAGCGAGCGATCGCCCTTGGCGTCGGTCATGGCGACGCCGCAGGTCAGGTCCTCGTCCTGGATCCGATGCATGTAGGCGAGGAAGCGTTGCGTGTAATCGGTGCCATGATTGGCATCGGCCCTTATCGTCGCCTGCAGGATGCCGTTGAAGGCGTCATGCGTCAGGTAGCGCTGGGCGCAGCCGGAGATCTTGCAGACCAGGCGGACCGCTTCGAGCTTGCCGAGCAGGTCGCTCGACGAGGCGTCGATATGGAGCATGCGGTTGACGGTCTTGCCGGAGGAGCCCTGCACCGCCGTCATGATCGGCCGGTAGGCCTCGTCATGGGCGAGATCATAGGTCACGCCGATGCCGTTGATCCCCGGCAGCAGCAATTTCTCGTCGGCGACACTCTCGACGCGTTGCCCGCCGACGAAGACGCGCGGTTGGTAGGCGCGCAGGGATTCGCGATAGCCGGCGGCATCCATCAGCATGATAGCCTCCTCCCGATCGATTGTTGCCGTCAAAATTGAACGGCGTTAGATTTTCGTCAAGAGGATTGGAGGCGTTCGAGAGTGGGCGAGGAAGCAGCAGGCCGCAAGCGCGGCCGCTATGCCGCGACGGACGCAAAGCGCGAGGGCATCATTGCCGCCGCGCGCACCGTGTTCGAGCGCGAGGGGCTGGACGGCGCCTCGTTGCGGGCGATCGCCGCCGAGGCCGGCTACACGCCGGCAGCGCTCTACTTCCATTTCGACTCCAAGGAAGCGCTTTATGCCGAGGTGCTCGGCCGGTCGATCGCCGCGTTGCAGGCCGCAGTCGATGCCGCGGTCGCAGCCGTGGACTCACCGGCAGAACGCTTCTCGGCGGCCGCCCTCGCCTTCTTCGACTTCTACGCCGCCAATCCGCGCGATCTCGACCTCGGCTTCTACCTGTTCCGCGGCGGCATGCGCCCGCACGGCCTCGGCCGCGAGCGCGACAAGACGCTGAATGAGGCGCTGGAAGCGACCTTGGCACCGATCCGCGCGGCGGCGCTGGCGCTCGGTGCCGATGCCGCGCAGGCCGACTTGATCATGACCGACGCCTTCGCCCATGCTTCCGGAGTGCTGCTGCTGGCGCATACGCGGCGCATCCGCATGTTCGGCGCGTCGCCGCGCCTGCTGATGGAGCGCCATGTCGAAACCGAGCTCGACCGGCTCCTGCGGAGATGATGCCGATGCACCTGATGAACGCCAAGCGCTCTCGCCTCGTCATCATCGATTTCCAGGCGCGCCTGATGCCGGCGATCCATGACGGGCCGCGCCTCGTCGCCAATGCCGGCAAGCTGGTGGCGGCGGCGAGGTTGCTGGACGTGCCGATCGTGATGACCGAGCAGAATCCGGCCGGGCTCGGAACGACGGTGCCGGAGCTGGCCGAGGCCGCGCCCGCCATCGCCAAGATGAGCTTCGACTCCTGCGGCGCGCCCGATTTCATCGACGCCATCGCCGGCGACGAGGACCTCATCCTCTGCGGCTGCGAGGCGCATGTCTGCGTCGGCCAGACCGCGCTCTCGCTGCTGGAGAACAAGCGCCGCGTGCTGGTGGTGCAGGACGCGGTCGGTTCGCGCACGCCGGAGAACAAGGAGGCGGCCTTGCGCCGGCTGGAGCGGAGCGGCGCCGAGATCGTCACCACCGAGATGGTGGTGTTCGAGTGGCTGCGCACAGCCGAGCACCCGCAGTTCCGCGCCGCCGCCAGGCTGATCAAGTGAGCCGATCTGTGCCCCAGCCCGCCCTCTGGTATTTCGACATCATTTCGCCCTTCGCGCATCTGGCGCTGACGCGGCTGGGTGCGATCCGGGAGCAGCGGCCGGTCGTGCTGAAGCCGATCGTCTTCGGCGGGGTGCTCAAGGCCTGGGGCCAGCTCGGGCCGGCGGAGGTCGCACCGAAACGCGTCCATACCTACCGCCTCTCGACGCATCTGGCGCAGGCGATGGGCGTGCCCTTCCGCTTTCCGCCGGCTCACCCGTTCAACCCGCTCGCGATGCTGCGGCTGCTGACGGCGCTCGACGGCAGCGAGGCGGCGGTCACTGCCGCCTTCCGTCTCGTCTGGGGCGAAGGACGCGACGCCAACGACCAACAGGTCCTGCAGAAGGTCGCCGATGCCGCCGGCCGCCCCGATGCCTTGGCGCGGATCGGAGAGCAGGAGGTGAAGGACCGGCTGCGCCAGGCGACCGAGGACGCGGTTGCCGCCGGTGTCTTCGGCGTGCCGAGCCTTGTGATCGACGGCGAGATCTTCTGGGGTGTCGATGCCATGCCGATGGCGCTGGACTATCTCGCCGATCCCGCAGCGTTCCGCAGCGGCGAGATGGCGCGCATCTCGACGCTGCCGGAAGGCGTCCAGCGGCAGCGCTGAACACGAGCGAAGGGAACCGCACGGCCGCAGCCACAGTTTCATGATGTTGTCGGTTTACGCCTCTCGCCGGGAGGCGGATGATCCGCCGCCGACTAAGAAAGGAGACGCCGATGCTGCGCCGTTCGTTTCTGAAATTCGGTATCGCCGGCCTCGCCGCGCCGAACCTCATCCTGCGCAGCGCGCAGGCGACCGGGCAAACCCAGCCCGGCAGCCCGTTCATCGTTACCTATTTCGAGGTGCCGGAGATCAAGGGCTCGCGCGATGTCACCGATGCCGGCGACGGCACGATCTGGGTCTGCGGCCAGCGCAACGGCGTGCTCGGGCGCTTCGATCCGCGCACGAGCCAGACCAAGGTGATCGCGCTCGGCGACGGTGCTGCCCCGCATGGGGTGGTGCGTGGGCCCGACGGCGCAGCCTGGGTGACCGAGGGCGGCCAGAATGCCATCGCCCGCATCGACGACAAGACCCACAAGGTCGAGCTGTTCAAGCTGCCGGCCGGGCGCGAGCGCGCCAATCTCAACACGCCGGTGTTCGACAAGGCCGGCATGCTCTGGTTCACCGGCCAGAACGGCATCGTCGGCCGGCTCGATCCCACATCCGGCAAGATGGACATTTTCGACGCGCCGCGCGGCGCCGGGCCCTACGGCATGACCCGGACGCCCGCGGGCGAGATCTGGTTCGCCTCGCTCGCCGGCAACTACATCGCCCGGATCAATACCCAGAGCGGCAGCTTCACCGTGATCGACCCGCCGACCGAGGGCCAGGGCGCGCGCCGCGTCTGGTCGGATTCGAAGAACCGGATCTGGGTCAGCGAGTGGAATTCGGGCCAGGTCTCCGCCTATGACAGCGAAAGCGGCAGTTGGAAGGGCTGGAAATTGCCAGGCAACAAGCCGCGCACCTATTCGGTCTATGTCGACGATGCCGACAAGGTCTGGCTGACCGATTTCGCACTGAACAGCATCGTCCGCTTCGACCCGCTGACCGAGGAGTTCAACAGCTTCCCGAGCGACAAGCCCGGCGCCAATGTCCGCCAGATGGATGGGCGCAGCGGCGAGGCCTGGGGCGGCGAGAGCGGCACCAACCGGCTGGTGCGCATCCAGACGGTGAAGCCGGCGTGAGGGCGGCCTCGGCTGCGCTCATCGCGTTTGCGCTGATTGCCGGCGGCGCGGCGCAAGCGCAGGAGCCGGCTGGGGCCACCGTGTTCAAGACCTGCCAGTCCTGCCACAGTCTCGATACCGCCAAGGCCGGCATGGCGGGACCGCATCTTTCGGGACTGAACGGACGGGTGCTCGGCTCGGCCGAAGGATTCGACTATTCGCCGGCGTTCAAGGTGGCGAAGGCGCAAGGCCTCGCCTGGGACCGCGAGCGGCTGCTCGGCTATCTCACCGATCCCGATGCGATCGTGCCCGGCGGCTGGATGAGCCCACCCGCCGGCCTCAACGCGGCGGATCGGGCTGCCGTAGTGGACTATCTGCTCAAGCAGTAGACGCCGCCGTCACAGCGGCTTCTTGATCCATTTGGCGATGACGCCGACGATGCCTTCGCGGAAGAGCAGCACGCAGATCACGAAGATGATGCCCTGAACGACGGTAACCCATGCGCCGAGCGTCGCCAGGAAGTTCTGCATGGAGACGATGACGAGCGCACCCGCGATCGGGCCGAAGACCGTGCCAAGGCCGCCGACCAGCGTCATCAGGACGACCTCGCCCGACATCGACCAGTGCACGTCGGTGAGCGACGCCAGCTGGAAGACGATCGCCTTGGTCGCGCCGGCGAGGCCGGCGAGCCCGGCCGAGAGCACGAAGACGGCGAGCTTGTACTGGCTGGCGCGGTAGCCGAGCGAGATGGCACGCGGCTCGTTGTCGCGGATTGCCTTGCAGACCTGGCCGAAGGGCGAGTGGATGATCCGGTAGATCAGCAGGAGGCCGCCCATGAAGACCGCCGCGACGAGCCAGTAGAGGGCGCGATCGTCGGCGAGGCTGACCATACCGAGCAGTTTGCCCCGCGGCACGGCCTGGATGCCGTCCTCGCCGCCGGTGAAGCGCGGCGTCTGCAGCGAGAAGAAGAAGGCCATCTGCGCCAAGGCCAGGGTGATCATGGCGAAATAGATGCCCTGGCGGCGGATCGCGAGCGAACCGAAGGCGAGCCCGAGCAGCGCGGCAATCCCCGTGCCGGCCAGGATGGCGAGCTCCGGCGTCAGCCCCCAGTGCTTGGCGGTGTAGGCGCTGACATAGCTCGCCATGCCGAAATAGGCGGCGTGGCCGAAGGAGAGCAGCCCGCCATAGCCGAGCAGAAGGTTGAAGGCGAGCGCGAACAGCGCAAAGCACAAAACCTTCATGACGAAGACCGGGTAGGCGACGAAGGGCGCGATGACCAGGACGACGGCGATGCCGATCATCAGGTTGCGGTGCAAGCGCGCCGTGCCGTCGTCGGTCTCGGCGATGGTGAGGCCGGCGGCGGAAGCGTCGGTGGAAGCGATGTCTGCCATCTCAATTCCTCACGCGGCGCGGCCGAACAGGCCGGCCGGCTTCACCAGAAGCACGACCGCCATGATGATGAAGATCACGGTCGCCGAGGCTTCCGGATAGAACACCTTGGTCAGGCCCTCGACCAGGCCGAGCGAGAAGCCGGTGACGATGGCGCCCATGATCGAGCCCATGCCGCCGATCACCACGACGGCGAAGACGACGATGATCAGGTCGGCGCCCATGTTCGGGTTGACCGAGTAGATCGGCGCAGCCAGCACGCCGGCGAAGGCTGCCAGCGCGACGCCGAAGCCATAGGTCAGCGTCACCAGCAGCGGCACATTGATGCCGAAGGCCTGGGTCAGGGTCGGGTTCTCGGTCGCGGCGCGCAGATAGGAGCCGAGCTTGGTCTTCTCGATCACGAACCAGGTGGCGAGGCAGACGATCAGCGAAGCGATGACGACCCAGCCGCGATAGGTCGGCAGGAACATGAAGCCGAGATTGTAGCCGCCGCGCAGTTCGGCCGGGATCTGGTAGGGCAGGCCGGAGGAGCCGTAGCCGTTGCGGAACAGCCCCTGGATGATCAGCGCCAGGCCGAAGGTCAGCAGCAGCCCGTAGAGATGGTCGACATGGGCGATGCGTTTCAAAAGGAAGCGCTCGATCACCACGCCGGTGAAGCCCACCACGATGGGGGCCAGCAGCAGCGCCGCCCAGTAGTTGATGCCGAGATAGTTCAGGCACATCCAGGCGACGAAGGCGCCCATCATGTACTGCGCGCCATGGGTGAAGTTGATGATGTTGAGCAGGCCGAAGATCACCGCCAGGCCAAGCGACAGGATCGCGTAGAACGAGCCGTTGATCAGGCCGAGCAGAAGCTGGCCGAACAGGGCTTGCGGCGGGACACCCAGGAGCTCGAACATGCGATCGACCGTTCCGAAAAAGCTGGTCCGGGGCCGTCTGCGGCCCCGGAACGACGCATTGGGACAGGCTCAGCCCGTCACTTCTTGACGAGCGGGCACTCGCTCTCGGCCAGCGGCTTGAAGGCGTCGTCCGCCTTCAGCACCGCGACCTGCTTGTAATAGTCCCACGGGCCCTTCGATTCGGAAGGCTTCTTGACCTCGTATAGATACATGTCGTGCATCTTGCGGCCGTCGGCGCGGACCGTGCCCTTGCCGAACAGCGGATCGTCGGTCGGCAATTCCTTCATCTTGGCCATGACGGTGGCCGAATCCTTGCTCTTGGCCGCCTCGACGGCCTTCAGATAGTGCAGCATGCCGGAATAGACACCGGCCTGGACCATGGACGGCTTCTTGCCGCCATTGAGCTTGGCGAAGCGCTCCGACCAGGCGCGGGTCCCGTCGTCCTTGTCCCAGTAGAAGGATTCGGTGAGGACGAGGCCCTGCGCCGTCTGCAGGCCGAGCGCGTGCACGTCGGTAGCGAAGACGAGCAGTCCGGCGAGCTTCTGGCCCCCGGCGACGATGCCGAACTCGCCGGCCTGCTTGATCGAGTTGATCGTATCGCCGCCGGCATTGGCGAGGCCGATGACCTTGGCCTTGGAGGCCTGCGCCTGCAGCAGGAAGGACGAGAAGTCCGTGCCGGGGAACGGCGTGCGCACGGCGCCCAGCACCTTGCCGCCGGCCTTGGTCACCACCGCCGAGGTATCGCGCTCGAGCGCATGGCCGAAGGCGTAGTCGGCGGTGAGAAAGAACCAGCTGTCGCCGCCGGCCTTGGTCATGGCGCCGCCGGTGCCCTGGGCAAGGGCATAGGTGTCGTAGGTCCAGTGCACCGTATTCGGCGAGCAGGCCTTGCCGGTGAGATCCGAGGAGGCTGCGCCGGAGTTGATGTGGACCTTGTTCTTCTCGCGCGTGATCTGGTTGACCGCGAGCGCGACCGAGGAGGTCGGCACGTCGAGGATCAGGTCGACGCCGTCCTGGTCGTACCATTGCCGGGCGATGGTCGAGCCGACGTCCGGCTTGTTCTGGTGGTCAGCCGAGACGATCTCGACCTTGATGCCCTTCTCCGCCGCCTTGAAATCCTCGACCGCGAGGCGCGCAGCGATCACCGAGCCTTCGCCCGAGAGGTCGGCGTAGAGGCCGGAGCGGTCGTTGAGCACGCCGGCCTTGACCGAGATCTGCTGCGCCAGCGCCGGCGAGACCATCAGCGCACCGAGCGCCGTGGCCGCGAGCAATGTCTTGAGCTGCATGTTCTTATCTCCCTGAGATGTCTGATGTCCGTACGGTTCTTGTTGGACGCCCTGCGTCAGACGCCGAGATAGGCGTGAAGCTTGTCGATATTGGCGTCGAGTTCGGCATTCGGGATCATGTCGACGACCTTGCCCTGCTCGACGACGTAGTGGCGGTCGGCGACGGTCTGGGCAAAGCGGAAGTTCTGCTCCACCAGGACGATGGTGAAGCCCTTCTGCTTCAGCATGCGGATGGTGGCGCCGATCTGGTCGATGATGACGGGCGCGAGGCCTTCGGTCGGCTCGTCGAGCAGGAGCAGATTGGCGCCGGTGCGCAGGATGCGTCCGATCGCCAGCATCTGCTGCTCGCCGCCCGAGAGCTTGGTGCCCTGGCTGCGCAGCCGCTCCTTCAGGTTGGGGAAGAGCGTGAAGATCTGCTCGACCGGCAGGCCGCCCGGCTTCACCTGCGGCGGCAGCAGCAGGTTCTCCTCGACCGAGAGGGTCGAGTAGATGCCGCGCTCCTCCGGAACATAACCGATGCCGAGCCGGGCAATGGCGCGCGACGGAAGCCCGATCGTCTCCTGCCCAGCAAAAGTGACCGAGCCCTTGCGCTTGCCGATCACGCCCATGATCGACTTCAGCGTCGTGGTCTTGCCAGCGCCGTTGCGGCCGAGCAGCGTCACCACCTCGCCCTCGCCGACATCGAGCTCGATGCCATGAAGGACATGGCTCTCGCCATACCAGGCCTCGAGCCCGCGCACCGCGAGCAGCGGCTTGCCGCCAGCCACGGCCGGGCGCTCCAGCACCGCTCCGGTGGCCGGTCCTTCAGTGGCCATGGCCGACTCCCGATCCGATATAGGCTTCGACCACGCGCGGATCCTTCGAGACGGTGGCGTAGTCGCCCTCGGCCAGGACCTGGCCGCGGGCAAGCACGGTGATGCGGTCGCAAAGCGCGGCGACGACCGAGAGATTGTGCTCGACCATCAGGATGGTGCGGTCCTTCGAGACCTTGCGGATCAGGGCCTCGATGCGCTCGATATCCTCGCGGCCCATGCCGGCCATGGGCTCGTCGAGAAGCAGCATCTCGGGTTCCAGCGCCAGCGTGGTCGCGATCTCCAGCGCGCGCTTGCGACCATAGCTGAGCTCGCCTGCCGGCAGCTCGGCGAAGGCCGAGAGGCCGACGGCGTCGACGAGCCGCAGCGCCTCGGCATCGAGCGAGGACAGGACCCTTTCCGAACGCCAGAAATCGAACGAGTCGCCGCGCTTCCTCTGCAGCGCGACGCGGACATTGGTCTTGACCGAGAGCTGCGGGAACACAGCCGAGATCTGAAACGAGCGCACCAGCCCGAGCCTTGCGATCTCCGCCGGCTTCTCGCGCGAGATGTCGCGACCGTTATACACGATCTGGCCGCGCGTCAGCGGCAGGAACTTGGTCAGCAGATTGAAACAGGTCGTCTTGCCTGCGCCGTTCGGGCCGATCAAAGCGTGAATCGAGCCACGACGAACCTTCAGATCAACGCCGTTGACAGCTGTGAAGCCGGCAAATTCTTTCGTAAGGCCTGATGTCGACAGAATAATATCCTCAGACATCCGCCCTTAACCTTAGTCATTGCTGGATTGTTCGTTTCCCCGGGCGGCATGCTGCACCGCGCATATCGCCCATGTCAACGGCGCAGGTGTGCGCAGAACCCCATACCGAGCCCCCGAAACTCCCGCCGCTAGACGAAAGGCTTAGACCCTCCAACCCGAGCAGCTCTGGTCAGAGGCTCTCAGACCCACGGGCCGGCTTGGACCCGGGTCAGCTTCGTGCGGATGCGGGCGGCGCGACCGCAGCCGCAAATACCGTCGCGACCTCACGCAGCCGGACGAGATAATGTTCGCAGGAGGGCTGATCGCCATATTTCGCGCCGGCGGCGGCGCGGGTCAGCGTCGCGATCAAGGTCTCCAGCGCAAGGCCGCTGCGCGCGATTGCGATCTCGCCGCGCGCCTCTGCCTCCTCGAAGAGCTGCCGGGCGAAGCTGACGAAGGTCGCCTCGAAGGCGGCAAGCTCGGCTCCCGCGATGGCGACCATCACCGCTTTCAATTCGCCGAGATGTTCGCCGGCGCTGAAGGCGGCGAAGGCGGTGCCGTGATGAGCTTCCATCAGCGCAGCCAGCCGCTCCGAGAACGGACTGGGCGTCGCCAGCGCCTCGCGGCAACGTGTCTCGACACGGCCGCCGAGGCCCGCGAGCATGGCGCGGAAGACGTCGTCCTTGCCCTTGAAGTGGAGGTAGAGCGTGGCGCGGGCGACCCCGGCCTCGCGCGCGATGTCGTCCATCGAGGTGCGCTTGTAGCCATAGCGGGCGAACAGGCGCAGCGCCGCTTCCGCGATCTGCTCGATGCGGCCCTTGCTGTCCTCGCCGGACGTTACGGAAGTTTCGCTGCGGTCGCTCATTTGCAGTCTTGACAGAATCCAAACTGTCGGCGACCATTCTAGTTAGACGCAAAACGTCTAACTCGTCTAGTCGCGCGACCCAAGACGACGGATCACCGCCCGCCTTCTGATATGTCAGAACGGGCCTTCGAGCGAGCCTCGATCCGGCAGCCCTGGTGCCGCGCTGTGTCATGCCCAGCGCCAGAGAGGCAGCCATGGCCCATACCATCACAGTCAACGGAACGCGCCACAGCGTCGATGTCGACGACGACACCCCACTGCTCTGGGTGCTGCGCGACAATCTTGGCCTGACCGGCACCAAATTCGGCTGCGGCGTCGCGCAATGCGGCGCCTGCACCGTCTATATGGACGACCAGCCGCTGCGCTCCTGCTCCATGCCGGTCTCGGCGATCGGCGAGGCGAAGATCACCACGATCGAGGCGCTCGCCGGCAAGGAAGCGGAAGCCATCCAGGCCGCCTGGGTCAAGCACGACGTGCCGCAATGCGGCTACTGCCAGTCCGGCCAGGTGATGAGCGCGATCGCTCTGCTCAAGGAGATCCGCAAGCCGACCGACCGCGACATCGACCTCGCAATGAACGGCAATCTCTGCCGCTGCGCGACCTATGTCCGTATCCGCGCCGCGATCCACGACGCCGCACGCACGTTGGAGGGTTGATCATGACCGCGCACGACATCTCCCTTTCGCGCCGCAACCTCCTGAAGGGCGCCGGCGCGCTCGTCATCGGCATGAGCCTGCCGCAGGCCGGCCGGGCGCAATCGGGTGCGGCGCAGGCCTTCCGGCCAGGCGGAAACGCGACCTTTGCGCCGAACGCGTTCATCCGGATCGCGCAGGACGACACCGTCACGGTGCTGGTCAAGCATATCGAGTTCGGCCAGGGGCCCTTCACCGGGCTCGCCACGCTCGCAGCCGAGGAGCTCGACGCCGACTGGAGCCAGATGCGGGCCGAGCATGCCCCCGCCGACGTCAAGCTTTACGCCAACCTCGCCTTCGGCGTGCAGGGCACCGGCGGCTCGACGGCGATCGCCAATTCCTACGAACAGATGCGCAAGGCCGGCGCCACCGCCCGAGCCATGCTGGTGCAGGCCGCTGCCGAGGCCTGGAAGGTTCCGGCAGCCGAGATCAGCGTCGAGAAGGGCGTGCTCAAGCATGCCTCCGGCAAACAGGGCCGCTTCGGCGAGTTCGCCGAGGCCGCCTCCAAGCTCCAGGCCCCGGCCGAGGTCAAGCTCAAGGACCCTGCGCAGTTCCGGCTGATCGGCAAGGAAGGTGCGGTCAAGCGCCTCGACAGCCCGGGCAAATCCACCGGCAAGACGCAGTTCACCATCGACATCCGCACGCCGGAGATGCTGACGGTCGTCGTCGCCCGGCCGCCACGCTTCGGCGGCAAGGTCGCTTCCTTCGACGCAACCGAGGCGAAGAAGATCAAGGGCGTCGTCGACGTCCTTCAGATCGGCTCCGGCGTCGCCGTCTACGGCACCGGCATGTGGCCGGCGCTGAAGGGGCGTGAAGCCCTGAAGGTGACCTGGGACGAGAGCGGCGCCGAGAAGCGCGGCAGCCGCGAGCTGATCGCCGAATATCGCAAGCTCGCCCGCACGGAAGGCACGCTCGCCGGCAGGCATGGCGACGCCGAGGCGGTGCTCGCCAAGGCCGACAAGGTGGTCGAGGCGGAATATGTCTTCCCCTATCTGGCGCATGCGCCGATGGAGCCGCTCGACGGCTATCTCGAATGGAATGCGCAGGGTGCGCTGGCCCGCTTCGGCAGCCAGTTCCAGACCACCGAGCACCAGACCATCGCGACGATCCTCGAGCTGCCGCCGGAGAAGGTGCAGCTCGAGACAATGCTGGCCGGCGGCAGCTTCGGCCGGCGCGCGCAGGTGAGCCAGCATCTTGCGGCGGAACTCGCCATGGTCGGCAAGGCGATCGGCCCGAACCGGCCGGTCAAGCTGGTCTGGACCCGCGAGGACGATCTTTCCGGCGGCTATTACCGGCCGCTCTTCCTGCATCGCATGCGCGGTGCGGTGAAGGACGGAAAGATCACCGCCTGGAGCAACGCGATCGTCGGCCAGTCCTTCTTCTTGGGCACGCCGTTCGAGGCGATGACGGTGAAGGACGGCATCGACGCCACCATGGTCGAGGGTGCGAACGAGCTCCCCTATGAGGTCGCCGATTTCCGCTGCGAGGTCCACACGACCAAGGTCGGCGTCCCGACCCTGTGGTGGCGTTCGGTCGGCCACACCCATACCGGCTATGCGGTCGAATGCTTCATCGACCAGCTGCTGCAGGCGGCGGGCCAGGACCCGGTCGCCGGGCGGCTCGCCCTGATGGGCAAGGAGCCGCGTCTGGCAAACGTGCTCAAGGCCGTCGCGGACCTTGCCAAATGGAACGGCCCCGGTCCCGCCAACGGTCGCGCCCGCGGCGTCGGGGTGGTCGAGAGCTTCGGGTCGTATGTGGCGCAGATCGCCGAGGTTTCGCTCGGCGAGGGCGGCGAGCCCAAGGTTCACAAGGTCTGGTGCGCGATCGACTGCGGCGTGGCCGTCAATCCTGACATTATCCGGGCCCAGATCGAGGGCGGCATCGGCTTCGGCCTGGGGCATGCCCTCTACGGCGAATTGACGCTCGACCAGGGCAAGCCGGTCCAGACCAATTTCGACAGCTATCGCTCGCTGCGCATCCACGAGATGCCGGAGGTCGAGGTCAGGATCGTGCCATCCGCCGAGAAGCCGACCGGCGTCGGCGAGCCGGGCGTGCCGCCGATCGGGCCGGCGGTCGCCAATGCGCTGGCGCGGCTCGGGCGCGAGCGGCCGCTGTCGCTGCCTATGGTCGGAGGGACCGTGTGATGCGTTCGATCGCTCTCGCCACGGCGGCTGCCGCTGTCACCCTGCTGCTCGGCAGCGCGCTCTCCCTGGCGCAGACTGCTCCGCAGCAAGATGCCGCGACGCTCCGCCCGGCCGCCAGCTTTGCCGGCATCGCCAATCAACGCGACCGCTCGGTCGCGCTGTTCACCGAGATCGGCAAGGTGCTGCAGCACCCGCGCTGCATGAACTGCCATCCAGCGACGGAACGGCCGCGCCAAAGCGATGCCAGGCGGCTGCACCAGCCGATGGTGGTGCGCGGCAAGGACGGGCATGGTGCGCCCGGCCTCGCCTGCACCACCTGCCACGGCAAGCAGAACTTCGACCCGGCCGGCATCCCCGGCGACGGCCACTGGGCGCTGGCCCCGGCCTCGATGGCCTGGGAGGGCAAGACGCTCGGCCAGATCTGCGAGCAGCTCAAGGACCAGAACCGCAATGGCAGCCGCGACCTCGCGGCGATCGTCAAGCATGTCACATCGGACACGCTGGTGCTCTGGGGCTGGAACCCCGGCAAGGGCCGCCAGCCGGCACCGGGGACGAATGCGCAGTTCGGCGAACTGATGCAGGCCTGGGCCGATAGCGGAGCGGCCTGCCCGGCGGGGTAGTCCCTGATTGCCATAACGTCGTCATGGTCGGGCTTGTCCCGACCATCCACGTCTTCGCATCACTGATCGCGTGCGGGGTTCAAGACGTCGATGCTCGCCACAAGGGCGAGCGTGACGGCACTACCTGAAAGGCGGCTCGTCGAAGCTCCTGAGCTTGCGCGAATGGATCGATGAGCCGGCTTCCTTGAGCTTTTCCAGCGCGGCGAGGCCGATCTTGAGGTGCTCGCCCACGGCGCGCTCATAGAAGGCGTTGGCGGCACCCGGCAGCTTGATCTCGCCGTGGAGGGGCTTGTCGGAGACGCAGAGCAAGGTGCCGTAGGGCACGCGCAGGCGATAGCCCTGCGCCGCGATCGTGCCGGACTCCATGTCCACCGCGATGGCGCGCGACAGGTTGATGCGCTTGCGCTCCTTGCTCCAGCGCAACTCCCAATTGCGATCGTCCTGGGTGACGACCGTGCCGGTGCGCAGCCGCTGCTTCAGCCGGTCGCCCTTCTCGCCGGTGACCTCGGCCGCCGCCTCCTGCAAGGCAACCTGGACCTCCGCCAGCGCCGGGACCGGCACATCGGGCGGCACCAGCTCGTCCAGGATGCCATCCTGGCGGAGATAGGCGTGGGCGAGGACATAGTCGCCGATGATCTGTGTCTGGCGCAGGCCGCCGCAATGGCCGACCATCAGCCAGCAATTGGGCCTGAGTACCGCGAGATGGTCGGTGATGTTCTTGGCGTTGGAGGGGCCGACGCCGATATTGACCAACGTGACGCCCTCGCCGCTCGACCGGATCAGGTGATAGGCCGGCATCTGGAAGCGGTGCCAGGGCGCCGACATCACCCGTTCGGCGGCGCTGACGTCGATGCCGTCGCGATCGATGCGGATACCGCCCGGCGCGACGAGCGCCTCTGCCGTCCCAGCCTCGATCTCGGCCAGGGCCAGCCGGACGAACTGGTCGACATAGCGATGGTAGTTGGTCAGCAGCACCCAGGGCTGCACGGCGCGCCAGTCGGTGCCGGTGTAGTGAACCAGCCGGCGCAGTGAGTAATCGACCCGGACTGCATCGAAGAGCGCGAGCGGGCGCGGCTCGCCCTCGACGATCTCATAGGTGCCGTCTGCGATCTCGTCGCCGACCAATGCCAGCAACGGCGTCGGGAAGTAACGGGCGAGCTCGGCGGCCGTGACCGTGCCGCGGCCGAGCTCGTCGCCGCCGTCGAGCGCGTAGGGGTAGGGTATCTCCTGGCTGCTGATGCCGGTCTCGATCGTCGCACCATACTCCTCGACCAGCGGCTGGAGCTGGTCGAGCAGATAGGCCCGGAACTCGCCCGGCTGCGTCACCGTCGTCGAATAGATGCCCGGCGTGGCGAATTTCGCATAACCGCGCCGCGTTGCGGCCGGCAGCTTAGAGGGCTCGTAGGTGACGCGCAGCATCGGGTAGCGATAGAGCGCCCGCTCCTCCGGCGTCGGCGGCTCGGCGGTGGTGAAGAAGCGCTGCAAATCGTCGCGCAACGCCGTCCGGGCCTGCTCGTAGAGCAGCTCCAGCCGGTCGACGGCCTCCTGCGGGGTGGCGGCGATCTCGAATGTCATACCCGAACGATCCTCTCGTTCGGGGTGCTTGTAACTGCGCCACCATGGCCCTGACAACAGCGCCCCGAACACGGAGAGCCCGCAGGATGGTTGTGAGGCGGCGATCGTCCTGACCGAAGCTGTCGAAGCGTCCTGCTGGAGTGGACATGCCGCCTGACAGGCGTGGCCACAAACTTGAGGAGAAGCAGCGATGAAGCTCGCGCCCTATCTGTTCTATGACGGTCGATGCGAGGCCGCCTTCACTGCATACCAGTCGATTCTCGGCGGCAAGATCGAGGCGATGCTCCCGTATGAGGGCTCACCCTCCCCGGTCGGCCCGGATTGGGCCAGCAAGATCATGCATGCTTGCCTGGTCCTGCCCGGCGGGCAGATGCTGATGGCGTCCGACGCGCCGCCCGAGCAGAGCAACGGCCCGATGCAAAGCGTATCGGTCAGCATAGGCGTCGAGGATAATGCGCAGGCCGAGCGCATTTTCGCCGCCCTTGCCGATGGCGGGACCGTCCATATGCCGATCGCAGAGACATTCTGGGCCGAACGCTTCGGTATGCTCACCGACCGCTATGGCGCTCATTGGATGGTGAGCGGTGCGGCCAAGGCGATGTAGACCGCGCCTCGCCGGGCCCGTGCAGAGGGATCGACCTCGCCGGTTCGCCGGCACATCACGCCGTCCCGACCGGGCATGGTCAGTCGCGCGGCCCCGGAATTCATTGTAAATTTGTCGCGCTGGCGGCCGATCGCGGCGTTCAGCCGTGATCAGGTCGCAATGGCCGTCAAAAACGAAGCTTCAGGGGGCATTGCGGGCAGCCGGTTTTTGGATACAATTATCCTATGATCTCATCGCTCCCCGCGGTCACGACAGCGTCCGTCCTCGCCCAGCGCCTGCGCGAGGCGATCGATGCCGGGCGCTGGCGTCCGGGCGAACTGGTGCGGCAGGAGCAGATCGCCGCCGAATACGGCGTCAGCCGCATCCCGGTGCGCGAGGCGCTGGCGCAGTTGCAGAGCGAGGGGCTGCTCGAGATCGCGCATTACCGCGGCGCCCGCGTGAGCCGGCCGCAGGCCGTGGAGATCGCCGAACTGTTCGACCTCCGGCTGCTGGTCGAAGGCGACCTCCTGGCGCGAGCGCTCGGAGGGCACGACCAGCGCTCGCTGCGTGAGCTGACGCGGCTGCAGGACAGGCTGGAGGACGCCGAGGACCGGCTCGGCTGGATTTCCGGCGACATCGCCTTCCACGAGGCGCTTTACGGGCCGGCGGAACGGCCGCGCAGCCTTGCGCTCTTCCGGCAGTTGCGCGCCCCGATCGACCGCTTCAGCGTCCAGGCACTCGGCCCCGGGACGCGCAAGCAGGGCTGGGCCGACGAGCACCGACAGTTGATCGCCGCCGTCGCGGCGGGCGAAGCAGCTGCGGCCAAGGCGATCCTCGAACAGCATCTGCAGGCGACGCGGGCTGTGGTGCTCGCGGCCTGCTCGGGAGACGGAGAAAACTGATGGCGACGCATGGTGCGACGATCACCTGGCAGCGCGGCGAGGAAGCCTTCCTCGATAACCGCTATAGCCGCGCCCATCTCTGGCGCTTCGATGGCGGGCTGGAGGTGCCGGCCTCGAGCTCGCCGCATGTGGTGCGCGTGCCGTTCTCCAATCCGGCCAATGTCGATCCGGAGGAGGCTTATGTCGCGGCGCTGTCGAGCTGCCACATGCTCTGGTTCCTCAACCTCGCGGCCATCAGCGGCTACCGGGTCGACCGATATGCCGATGCCGCCGAAGGCGTGATGGAAAAGAATGCCGACGGCAAGGAGTGGGTCGCGACGGTGACGCTCAGGCCGCATGTCGTCTTCAGCGGGCCGAAGGCGCCGGACGAAGCCGCCGTCGAAGCGCTGCATCAAGACGCCCACGCCAACTGTTTCCTGGCCAATTCGGTGCGCTCGGCGCTGGAGACGCAGGGCAGCTGGGCCTATCAGAGCGCAGCCTGAGGCATGCGCCCCTATTGCGCCGCGAGCAGATCGTCTTCGGCGACGAGCCGGCCGATGAAGCCGAGCTGCCGGTCGACGCACGCCTCGCGCTCATAGCGCGCGATGACGGTCCGGCGTGCGGCGGCGCGCAGCGGCGCCAGCTCGTCTTGCCTGTCGAGCGCGGCGACCACCGTCCTTGCCAGCCTCGTCTCGTCGAAGAAGGGGGCGAGCAGGCCGTTGGTGCCGTGGCGGATCACCTCCTGCACCGGCGGCGTCGCCGAGCCGACGACCAGCGCACCGCAAGCCATCGCCTCCAGCATCGACCATGACAGGACGAAGGGGACGCTCAGATAGACATGGGCGGCCGAGACCTGGAACAGCCTGACGAGATCGGCATGGGCAAGCCACGGGATATGGACGATGCGATCGCCGAGGCCGGTCTCCTCCAGCATGACCTCGCGCCAGGGCCGCCCGTCCGGACGTGGGCGGCCATAGCCAGGCCCGTCGCCGCCGACCGCAACGAAGAGCACGTTTGGCCGATCCTGCGCGATCCTGGCCGCCGCCCGCATGAATTGCGGATAACCGCGATAGGGATCGAGATCGCGGGCGGCGAAGGTGACGACGCGATCGCCGGGGCGGAGCACGCGGCCGTCGGGCAGCGTGAATGCCGCCTGCGCGTCGGGCCGGCAGAACTGGATGTCGATGCCGTCATGGCAGACGGCGATGCGCTGCTGCAGGGCCCGGGGATATTGCAGCTGCTGCCAGCGCGTCGGTGCATAGGCGAAGTCGAGCGCCTGCAGCGTCACCAGCTGGGCAGCATTGCGCATGCGGATGCGCCGCCGCTCGGCTTCCGGTACGGGGATGCCTGAGTCGAAGTCGAGGTCGGAGCCGGTCGCGTTGTAGAAATACTCGCAATAGCCGATCAGCGGCACGCCCGGCATCGCGTCCTTGGCGAAGAGCATGCCGCCCCAGCCGACATGGCCGAGGATCGCATCCGGCCGGTCTTGCCGGTGCAATCTGCTCAATGCGGCGGCAACCGCCTCGCCAGTGCGCACATGATAGTCGGTGGCGGCCAACGTCGCATGCGCAGTCGCCGGCTCGCCTACCGAATAGGCGATCTGCCTCACACCCGGGCGATCCGGCTCAGGCTTCTCCGTCACCAGCGTGACCTCGCCGCCCTCGGCGACGAGGCGCCGGATCAGGTGAGCGAACTGACCAGATCCTGAACGATGAACGAATAGGACGTGCATGAAGCCAGCAGGATCCCGCCATAGCGCAAAGCGTCGCTCCACCACTGCTCGAGGCGGCGCAGCGTGTCGTGGGTAGCCTGAAGATCGGCGACGAGATCGTTGTCGAGTCCCTGGCTGAATTGACTGGTCTCGTCGAGCAGCTTCAGGCGCTCGACCAGAAGCTGACCCTTCGGCGAGAGCGAGATGCGAGCGAGACGGCGGTCGCGCGGGGACGCCCCGCGGTCCAGATAGCCGCTCTCGACCAGTTGCTTGAGGTTGTAGGAGGCGTTCGAGCCGACATAGTGGCCGCGGTCGAGCAGATCGCGCACCGCGATCTCGCCGGAGCCGATGGTGAACAGCACCATCACCTGCGAAGGCGAGATGTCGTCGACCCCGAGCTTGGTCAGCTCGAGCCTGAGATAGTCGAGAAAGCGCCGGCTGACCCGTTCGACCATGCGAGCGAGGTCGAGCTGCGAGACCGGCACCCTCGCAGGGCCTGATTCGGCTTCCAGGCGACGGATGCCGTCGGGCGGATCTCCATTGAAACCATTGCCTAAGAATCGAGCGCCGTCATGGGGTTTTAGATGCATTCCCTACTCCGCCTGATCTCGAAATGAGCAGTCAGCCCTCCGGGCCCCTTCGGCTGACGAATAGCCTATACGCAAAGCACATGCCACCCTGAACCCATGGATGTTAAGATTTTATCGAAATCAACATAGTCATGAAGTGTTTCAAATTTTGAAATGTAGCACGCTTCTGCCATATTCTCGGTAATTGTCGTTATTTCCTAAGGCTTCATCTGTCATATTATAGACACGGCTTATGTGTCAGGCTTTAATAACACTCAGAGACTGCCGTATCGTCATAGGCGTCAGCGGCGCCATCTGATGGCCAGCCACCGTTCGGAGACCTGCATGAAGGTTGCGACCCAGCCTGCCGACGTCCTGATTCGCGGCCTGCAGCGCGGCTTTGCCGGAGGGCTGGCCTATGCCGCCTTCCTCAGCTTCTGCGTCAACATCCTGCTGCTGACCGTGCCGATGTTCATGCTGCAGGTTCAGGACCGCGTCATCGTCAGCCGCAGCTATGACACGCTGACCATGCTGCTGGTGATCGCGGTCGGGGCGCTGGCGCTCTACGGCACGATCGAATTCATCCGCTCGCTGACCTTCCAGGCGATGGCGAGCATCCTCGCCCGCCGGCTCAACCTGCCGGCGCTGCAGGCCGCCGTCTCGACCTCGCTGGAGAAGGGCTCAGGCCAGGCGACGCAGGCGATCCGTGACCTCAACGAACTCCGCTATTTCATCGCCAGCTCGGCGATCGCGACACCGCTGGAGGCGATGTGGTCGCCGATCTTCCTGGCCGTGCTGTTCGCCTTCCACTGGATCTACGGCCTGGTCGGCCTGGCCTCCCTGCTGATCCTGCTGCTGCTGGGCGTCGTCTCCGACATGCTGACGCGGCGGGCGCTGAAGGAGGCGAACGAAGAAGGCGTCGCTTCGATCAACGAGATCAGCGCCACCTTGCGCCATGCCGAGACGATCGAGGCTATGGGCATGCTGCCGGCCCTCTCCAGCCGCTGGCGGGCCAAGCAGATCGCCATGCTCGAGCATCTCGATCTCGGCACGCGCCGCGGCAAGTTCATCGCCGCCATCACCCGCGCCAGCCGCATGACCATGCAGCTTTCGATCTATGCGACGGGCGCGGTGCTGATCATCCGGCACGAGGTCTCGGCCGGCACGCTGATGGCGGCGAGCATCCTGCTCGGGCGCCTGCTGGCGCCGTTCGACTCGATGATCACCGACTGGCGGCAATGGGTGCTCGCCGCCGCGGCCTGGAAGCGCGTCCGCGAGCTCCTGCAATCGCAGAGCTCGCAGCGTCAGAGCGTGCCGACGCCGGCGACGCAGGGCGACCTCGTCATCGACCGGCTGGTCTACGCGCCGAAGGGCGGCGAGCAGACGGTGATCAAGGGCGTCTCCTTCACGCTCGAGCCGGGCGAGGTGCTCGGCCTGGTCGGGCCATCGGGAGCCGGCAAATCGACGCTGGCGCGACTGATCGTCGGCGTGCTCAAGCCGAATGTCGGCGGCGTCTATCTCGACGGCCACAACACCTATCTATGGGAGCGCGGCTCCTTCGGCGACATGGTCGGCTATCTCCCGCAATCGGTCTCGCTGCTCGACGGCACCATCGCCGAGAACATCGCCCGCATGCGCAAGCCCGATCCTCACGCCATCCTGGAAGCGGCGCGTATCGCCGGCGTGCACGAGCTGATCGGCCGCCTGCCGCTCGGCTACGACACCAATGTCGCCGACAGCGATTTCAAATTGTCCGGCGGCCAGCGCCAGCGCATCGGCCTGGCGCGGGCACTCTACGGCATGCCGCGTCTCGTCGTGCTCGACGAGCCCAATGCCAATCTCGACACCGAGGGCGAGCAGAGCCTGATCCGGGCGATCAACGCCGCGCGCGAGAGCGGCGCGATCGTGATCCTGATCGCGCATCGCCCCTCGGTGATGCAGATCGTCGACAAGATCCTGGTGCTGCGCGAGGGCCGCGTCGCCCAGTTCGGCCCGCGCTCGGCGATCTCCGGCATGATCACGCCGGCCGGCGTCGTCGAGCTCGAACCGTCGAAACCAGTCCCCGCCCGCGAGGTAAGCGCATGAGCGAGCTGCCGATGTTGCGCCGGCCGGACCGCGCGCTCCTGCCGGTGACGATTGAGGCGGAGCCCGAGGAGCGCATGCCGTCGCTGCGCAATCTCGTCCTCGCCGGCGTCGCCGCGGTGGCGATCGGCTTCGGCGGCTTCGGCGCCTGGGCCGTGACGGCGCGGCTCGACAACGCCGCCGTCGCGCAAGGCACGGTGATCGTCGACAGCCGCCGCAAGACCGTGAGCCATCTCGAAGGCGGCATCCTCAAGACCCTGCTCAAGGCCGAAGGCGAGCGCGTCTCGCAGAATGAGCCGCTGCTCAGGCTGGAGGACGCCCGCGCACGCGCCGAGCTGCAGCAGCTCGAAGGCAAACGCGTCGGCCTCGACGCCAGGCTCGCCCGTCTGCGTGCCGAGCAGAGCGATGCGACGCAGATCGACTTCCCGGATGACATCGAGAATGCGCGGACGCCGATCGCACGCGAGGTGATCAATGCCGAGCGAGCGCTCTTCCGCGCCCGCGCCCAGGTCTATGACGGCAAGACCCGCATCCAGCAGCGCGTGATCGAGCAGCATCAGGCCGAATCCGAGGCGTTGCAGGCGCAGATCGACGCGGTGCGCAACCAGCGCACGCTGATCGACGATGAGGTGAAGACGATCGCCGAGCTCTATGAGAAGCGCTACGCCAAGCGCTCCCAGCTCGTTGAGCTGCAGACCCGCCAGAGCGAGCTCACCGGCCGCGCCGGCGAGATGAAGGCACGCAAGGCCAAGGCCGAGCAGGCCGTCGCCGGCGCCGAACTCGAGATCAAGGCGATCAGCCTCGATCGCCAGAGCGAGATCGCCAAGGACCTGCAGGACAGCCAGCTCCAGCTCTCGGAGGTGGTCGAGCGCATCGTCCAGGCGCGGGACGTGCTGCGCCGGCTGGTGGTGACTGCGCCACAGGAAGGCATCGTCGCCAATATCCGCATGCGCACGGCCGGCAGCGTCGTCGCCGCGGGCGAGGCCATCCTCGACATCGTGCCCGAACAGGAGCCGCTCGTCGTCGAGGCCAAGGTCGATCCGCGCGACATCGATTCGGTCCGGGTCGGCGCCGACACGCAAGTGCGGCTCACCGCCTTCAACGCCCGAATCATGCCCCCGCTTCTGGCGAAGGTCAGCTATGTCGCTGCCGACCAGCTGGTCGACGACAAGACCGGAAATGCCTTCTTCATCGTCCGCGCCGAGATCACGCCGCAGAGCCTGAAGGAGAACAAGGTGACGCTGCATGCCGGCATGGCGGCCGAGGTGCTGATCGTCAACGGCCGCCGTTTTGCGGCCGATTACCTGCTTTCGCCCATCCGGGACAGCTTCAATCGCGCCTTCAGGGAGGATTGAGCCCGGTCGATGCGGTCGCCGAAGTCGGATCGCATCCCCGGCCGATTCCAAATCAAAACAATATACTTCGAAATCCGTATCAAACTCTCAGTATAATGCTCGGCTGAACAATATATAAAATGATTTAAACTTTGCTGCACCGCAAAATAGTCATAATATATTGCTTGATATCAAGCTCTTCTAGGCTACTCTCATGAGCGTCGCACGATGGCGAGCCTCCGGATCGCTATCGAAATCGCACCGTGACCCAGAACGAGCGGCGGACGTTCTCCGCATATCTGGTGGTGCTCTCTGATCACCGAGGAGGTGACGAATGGCCACGATCGAAGGCAGTGCATTCGACGATTTCTTGATTGGGACACGCTTCAGTGACGTGATCCTCGCCGGCGCCGGGGACGACATCGTCCATGGCGGCAACCAGGTGGATTCCCTCTTCGGCGAAGAGGGTGACGACCTGCTTTACGGCGATGCCGGCAACGACTTCCTGTCCGGCGGCGAGGGCAACGACGCCCTCTTCGGCGGCCTGGATGACGATGTCCTCTCCGGCGGCGAAGGCAATGACAGCCTGTTCGGCGGCGAGGGCGACGACGTCCTCGACGGCGGCACAGGCGACGACATCCTGCGCGGCAACAACGGTGACGACGTGCTGCGCGGCGGCGACGGCGACGACCTGCTCCAGGGCGGGCCGGGCGACGACATCCTGCTCGGCGGCACCGGCAATGACGTGCTGCAGGGCGGCATCGGCAGCGACGTGCTCGAAGGCGGCGCCGGCAACGACGTCCTTCAGGGCGGCGCGGGCGACGATCTGCTCTTCGCCGGCGCGGGTGACGACATCCTCTCCGGCGGCGCCGGCGACGACATCTTCATCTTCAATGGCGGCGGCGGCAACGACGTCGTGCTCGACTTCGATGCCGGCCAAGACCTGCTGCAGATCTCCAGCGGCATCAACGGCACCGACATCGGCTCGGCCGAGGACGTGGCGGCGCGCGCCACCACCGTCGGCGGCAACGCCGTCGTCGATCTCGGCAATGGCGACACCGTGACCATCGTCGGCGTCACCGCCGAAGACATCCAGGCCGACCCGAACTCCTACTTCTCGGTCGCCTGACGACAGCTGGCGCCGGCCGGGCCCAGGCCCGGCCGGCGCCTCCCCCTGCCCTTTCGGAACAGGTTCCCCATGCTCTCTCTTGCGCCCGCGCCGGCCACGGACGGCCTGAGCCCACAGCTGCATCTCTCCCGGCTGAGCGGCACGGTCTTCCTGCTGAGCTGGACCATCGACGCTCCCGTGCTGTCGCGGCCACGCATCGCGCTGGCGGCAGGGGAAAAGCGCCTCGGCTCGGCCTCGGTCGTCCTGCCGCTCGGCGACGGGCGCCTGCGCGTCGTCGTCGTCTTCCGCCATGGCGGGCCCGGAGAGGTCGTCGCGGCGCTGTCCGACGATCATCCGGGTGGCGACACCACCGCGCGTTTCGATCCCGATCTGGTCCATGGCATGGCCGATGCGGAGGATCTCGTCCGCGACGCCACGCCCGATGCACGCCGCATGCTCGCCAACGCGCTGGTCGGCCATTGGCCGACGCTGTTTGGGCTGAGCCAGGCTGCCGGCTATCTCGGCTTCGTGCGCCAGTTCCTGCTGGTTCTCGCCCGCAAGCCCACGGCGGCGTCTCCGGTCGCCCGGCTCACCGAAGGCAAGGTCCTGCTGGAAACGACGGTTCCCGGCCGGCTCCCAGGTGTCCGCACCGCCTATCGGCTCGATGCCGGCGGCCTTTCCCGCCAGCCCGGAAAACCGCGGCTCGGCCGTGCCGATCGCGCCGGCAACCGGCCGCTGCACCTGATCATCGACGAATTCCCGCCACAGGCCGGCGGGCTGCTGATCCTGCAGGCCGAATCCGGCCTGATCGTCAGGACGGTCGCTGCCCGCCAGGACATCCCTTCGCTCGGACGCTGGTGGGCCGGCAAGGCCAGCCAGCGCGACGGATTGCGCAGCTGGCTGGTCGAGCAGCTCTCCGGCCTGTCAGAGCAGGGCCGCCTGCTGGCGATCGAGATGCAGAGGCGGCTGCCGCTCGCCGCCCAGACCGTGCGCCGCAATGACGACCTGCCCTCGGCAGAGCTCGATCTCGCCGTCACCACACCGGCCGGGCTGCTGCTCGGCGGCTGGTACCGCGATGCCGAGGGGCTGCTCGACGAGATGCTGCTGCATCGCTCCGAGGGCGAGCCGACGCCGGTGCTCGAGCGGCTGGAGAACTTCCCTGCGCTGCTGCCCGCCGGCGCCAATGGCGACGTCAAGCGCGCCACCGGCTTTGCTGCCCTGATCCCCGGCTATGCCGGCGGTGCGCCGGTGCTGCAGCCACGGGTCGAGCTCAAGCTGAAATCCGGCACCGTGCTGTCGCTGCGCCCCAATGCGCAGCCCGCGGACGCTCTCGCCATCCGGGCCCGGGCGCTGGCCGCGATCCCGCCCCAGCACCTGACCGCGCAGATGCTGGAGCGGACGATCGCGCCGGTCCTCGCAGACTGCCAGGCGGCTTTGCGCCAGACCCTGCCGGAGCCCCGCATCAGGAGCTTCGGCAAGGGCCCCGCGCATCCCGCGGTCTCGGTGGTGATCCCGCTCTATCGCGTCTACGATTTCCTGCGCATCCAGGTCTCGGCTTTC
Organism: Allobosea sp. FBZP-16; assembly: GCF_002831785.1. Taxonomy (NCBI): domain Bacteria; kingdom Pseudomonadati; phylum Pseudomonadota; class Alphaproteobacteria; order Hyphomicrobiales; family Alloboseaceae; genus Allobosea; species Allobosea sp. FBZP-16. The sequence goes on from NZ_LNCQ01000052.1 coordinate 93,501, forward strand.
GCCGCCGATCGCTGGTTCGCCGAGAAGGCCGAGCTGATCTACGTGCTCGATTCACCCGAGCACGAGGGCGAGGTCGCCCATCTCCTCGGCGGTCTCTTCCTCGCCTACGGGTTGCCGATGCAGCTCGTGGTGATGGGCCGCAATGGCGGCTTCTCGGCCGCCTGCAATGCCGGCGCGGCCGCCTCTCGCGGCCAGGCGCTCGCCATGGTCAATTCCGATGTCATCCCCGACAGCGAGGGCTGGCTGCCGGCGTTGTTGCAGCGCATCGAGCCGCATCGACGCACCGGCGCGGTCGGCCCCAAGCTGCTCTATGACGACGGCTCGCTGCAGCATGCCGGGCTCTACTTCAAGCGCGACAGTAAAGGCACTTGGCTCAACCATCATTACTTCAAGGGCATGCCAAGCGGCTATGCGCCGGCCAATGTCGAGCGGCCGGTGCCGGGCGTCACCGGCGCCTGCATCGTGATGCCGCGGGCGCTGTTCATGGAGATCGGCGGCTTCGACGACGCTTACGTCATCGGCGACTACGAGGACAGCGATCTCTGCCTCAAGATCGCGCGGGCCGGGCTCGGCATCGTCTATGTCCCGAGCGTGTCGCTCTACCATCTCGAGCGCCAGTCGATCTCGAAGAGCCTCGACTACACGCGTGGCGTCGCCTCGCAGCACAATTCCTGGCTCCAGACCAGGCGTTGGGACAGCGAGATCGCGGCGCTGATGGCCGCGGTCGACAAGCCGGCGACCCAGCAGCACCCCGCGCCGCCACGGGCGCCATCCTTGAGCCTCGATCCGGAATTCCTGCTCTCCCGCGCCAACCTCAGAAGGGCGACAGCGGCATGACGGCGACCCTTGCCCTGCGACAGACCACCTCGGAAGCAGCGCCCGCGATCGGGCCGATGACGCCCGAGCTCGCCTGGCTGATGGCCCATGTCCAGACGAACCGGTTCCTGCCGCATCCGCCGCCGGATTCGATCTTCGTCGGCGATGGCGACTACCGTGCCATCGGCGCCGAGTTCCTCGGCCATTTCGTCCGGATCGGCCGGTTGCAGCCGCATGAGCGCGTCTTCGACATCGGCTGCGGCATTGGCCGGATGGCGGTGCCGCTGACCCAATATCTCGACCCCGAGCGCGGCAGCTATGACGGCGTCGATCCCGTGATGGACGGCATCCTCTGGTGCGCCCAGACGATTTCTCCGGCCTATCCGCGCTTCCGTTTCCAACGCCTCGATATCGCCCATCCGCTCTACAACCCGCAGGGCTCGCTGCCGGGCAACGAGGTCCGCTTCGGCTTCGCCAACCAGAGCTTCGACTTCATCACCATGACCTCCGTGGCGACGCATCTGCCGCCGGAAGAGCTAGTGGTCTACCTGCACGAGGCGGCGCGCCTGCTCGCCCCGGGCGGACGGCTCTTCCTCACCGCCTTCGCCCTCGACGGCCAGAGCACCGGCCAGGAGCGCCTGAAGTTCCGGCGCTGGGGCGAGGGTCCCGGCTGGTACGCGATCGAGGAGGCACCGCTGGCCGCCGCCGGTATCGACGCCGGCTTCCTGCTGGAGCACGCCACTCAGGCCGGGCTTGCGGTCGAGCGGCTCGACCCCGGCCATTGGCGCGGGCACAGCGCGGCCCATTACCAGGATCTGCTGGTCGCGGTTAAACTGGGGGCCCAGCGATGAACCGGCGCATCCTCGTCGTCGCCCACAACCACCCGGATCTGCATCCGGGCGGTACCGAGATCTTCGCCCATGACCTGGCGAGCGCCTATCGTGGCGAGGGCTGCGAGGTGCTCTTCCTCGGCGCAACCAATGCGATCCACCGCCAGCCGCATCCCGGCACCGCCTTCCAGGCGACCGGAGCGGATGGCGACCTCTTGCTGTGGAGCGGGCATTTCGACCGCTTTCATCTCAGCCAGATCGACCACTACGGCACCTTGCAGGATCTCGGCTCGCTGCTGACCGAGTTCCGGCCGGACGTGATCCACATCCATCATCTCGTGCTGATCGGCGCCGAGTTCCTGGCGCTGGCGCGGCGTCTGCTGCCGCAGGCCTCGATCGTGATGACGCTGCACGACTACTATTCGATCTGCCATCACGACGGGCTGATGGTGCGCACCGGCGACAAGCAGCGCTGCACCGGTGCTTCGCCGGCAAAATGTCATGGCTGCTTTCCTGAGATCGGCCCCGACCGCTTCCTGCTGCGCGAGCGCTTCCTGAAGACGCATCTGTCCGCCGTCGATCGCTTTGTCTCCCCAAGCCGCTTCCTGCGCCAGCGCTATATCGACTGGGGCTTGCCAGGCGAGAAGATCGAGGTCATTGCCAATGCCCGGCCGGTCCAGATGCCGGTGCCGCACCGGCATACCCACGGCCCTCGCAACCGCTTCGGCTATTTCGGCAACCTCAATCCCTGGAAGGGTGCACTGCCGCTGCTGCAGGCGGCGAAGCTTCTGCGCGACGAGGGCGCTGACGGGTTCGAACTGCGCATCCATGGCGGAGCGCCGTTCCAGAGCGAGGCTTTCACCACAGCGGTCGACAAGGCGCTCGCCGAAGCTGGCGCCGAGGTCGTGCATTGCGGCCCTTATCGCCGCGACGAGATGCCGACGCTGATGGCCGAGGTCGACTGGGTGGTTATGCCGTCGCTCTGGTACGAGAACGCCCCCCTCGTCATCCAGGAAGCCTTCCAGCACCTCAGGCCCGTGATCGCCAGCAATATCGGCGGCATGGCCGAGATGGTGAGCGACGGCGTCGACGGCCTGCACGTCCGCCCCGGCGACCCCGGCCAGCTCGCGCGGGTGATGGCCCGCGCCATGAGCGAGGACGGGCTCTGGCACCGCCTAGTCGGCGGCATAGAGCCCGGGGCTGGCATGGACGCCTGCGCGCAGGCGCATCTGGCCCTGTTCGATCAACTCAAACTGGCGGAGGCGGCATGACCAGCATGACGACGATGCACAGTCCGGACGGTACCGTGAGCGACGCGAGCGAGACCCCGGCAAAGCTCAACGGGCGCGTCGATGCGCTCGACGGCAACCGGCTGCATGGCTGGATCTGGGACGAGGCGCGCCCGGAGGAACGGCTGATCGTGCGCCTGATGCGGGGCGGCCTCAAGGTGCAGGAGGCGGTGGCCGACCAGGGCCGCATCGACCTGCGCCGCAACGGCATCGGCGATGGCAGGCACGCCTTCGCCATGGAGCTCGACGACCGCACCGCTGCGGCGCGCGAGGCGCTGACCGTCGTCGGCATCTCGCCAAGCACCGGCGCGCAGCTCGAACTGCGCCTGCCGCCGGCGGCGGAGCTTGCGGCCGAGGCGGCGATCGCCGTGCCGCTCGCCCGCTTCTTCGACCGGGTCGAGGCACTGATCGCGTTGCAGCGGCGCTCGCAGCTGACCCAGAAGGAGTTGCTCGACAAGGTCGGCGAGCTCGGCGTGCAGCTGGCGCAGCATCGCCAGCGCGAGGCCGAGGTGAGGCAATCCGAGGAGGTCGAAGGCAATGGCGCGATCGCGTCCCGTCTCGGCGAGATCGACGTCTTCCAGATGCGCTTCGACCAGACGCTGCGGGCCTTCGACGACCGGCTGGTCGCGATCCGCAAGGAGGCCAAGGCGCCGCTCCGGCAGGTCACCGTCGTGCTCGGCTTCCTCTCGGGCCTGTCGGCGCTGCTCTCCTTCGTCACGCTCACCGTCATGCTGATGGGCAGGTGAGGCGATGAACGAGGTCATCATCCCCGAGCGGACCATGATCAGCCCGGCGCCGACCGTCGCCTGGACTCCGCTCGGCGAGAACGCGATCCTGGTGATGAGCGCCTGCGATGCGCTGCCCGGCAAGGTGCCGGTCGCGGTCGACGGCAACCCGCGCAACCGAGTCGAGACGATGGCGCTGACCTGGCGCCGGCCACAGGCCGACGCCGCGCACGCCACCGGCTTCCTCTGCCTCGCCCCCGCTCCGTCGCCCGATCGTGCCGGCTCCGGCGCGATCCTGCTCGGCCGGCCCGGCCGACCCTTGCGGCTGATCCTGGCGCCGAAGCCGATGCCGCTGCAGGCCTTCCTGGCGGCGCTCGCCGACGAGGCCGGGCAGTCCTTCCCAACCGTCGTCGACGGCCTCCTCGAAGTGCTGCTCGCCGGCAAGTCGAATCCGCGCCGCCTGCGCGCCGTCGGCATGCTGCTGCAATCGGTCGCCAAGCCCGGCGGTTTCGTCGAGGTGATGGGTCCGCTCGACGAGGGCATCTTCCTGCAGGGCTGGACCTCGAATTTCGCCGCCGGGCGCACCAAGCTGCTGATCGCGCATGGCGGGCTCTCGCCGGCCGTGCTGGAAGCGGGAACCTTCCAGCGCGACGATCTCGGCGAAGGCGCCTGTGGCTTCTTCGGCCTGCTGGAAGAGTGCGCGATCCGCCATCCCAGCGAGATCGAGCGACTGTTCTTCCGCGCCAATGACGGCTGGCGCGCGCTCGAGGTCTATGACCGCCACGTCCTGCTCGAGCAGATCACCGTGCCCGGCCATCTGCGCGACGGGCTGCAGCGCGGCATGGCGCCGCCGGCGACCGCCGAGAAGCTGAAGCAGGCCTCGCAACGCTTCGACGGGCGCGACACCATCTCCTTCCTGGAGCAGCCGGTGCGCGCCGGCATCGACGACGCCACCATCGTCGAGGGCAGTGGAGTCCTCGTCATCGGCTGGCTCTTCGACCCGGACCGCCTCACCGGCACTGTCACGCTGCGCAGCGGCAGCCAGTCCTGCGTCGTCGACAAACTCTGGACGCGCGCCGCACGGCCGGACGTCACCGCCGCCTTCGCCGAGGATCCGCGCTTCGGCCCGGCCATGGCGAGCCGGCGCAACAGCCACGGCTTCATCGTCTTTGCGCCGAAGCTGCTGCCGGAGCCCGGCCAGCCGCTCTATCTCGAATTCGAGGTCGAGGGTCACGGGCCGGCCTTCCTGCCGCTTTCGCCCGGACGCAATCCGCCCCGGCGCGCGCTGGAGCGGGTCTTCGGCCTGCTCGACCCGCGCTCCTCGACCGCGGCCGCCGTGGTCGAAAGGCAGATCGCGCCCGCCTTGCAGGCCGCCGAGATCGCCCCGCCCAAGGCGATCGAGACGCACGATATCGGCCGCTTCAACGCCGATGCGGCGCTCGGCCTGGTGATCGGCCTCGACCAGCGCCAGCGCGAGCTCTCCAGCCTGTTCGCCCTGCTCGCGATCGATCCAGAGATCAGGCCACTGCCGATCGTCGTCGCCGCTCCCGGTGAAAGCTTCGACCGGCTTGGAGCGGAGGCGCGCCGGCTGGCGAAGTTCTACGGACTCCAGGTCCGGCTCGTGCTGGTCGAAGGCGTCGAGGACAGCTGCGATGCGCTGGAGGCGGGCGTGCGCGCCTGCCGCTTCCAGACGGTGGCGCTCCTCTCCGGCGCGGCCCAGATCCGGATGCCGGGCTGGCTCGGACGCCTGGAGCGCGCCTATCGCGGCCGAGGCGGGCACTGCGTCGCCAGCCCGACCCTGCTGTTCGAGGACAATTCGATCCGCTGGGCCGGCGCCTGGCTCGAAGGCGAAGGCGCCAACCGGCGCGTCTACAACCGCTTCGTCGGCTATCCGCTCGATGCGATCGGCAGCCTCGGGCCGATGGAGGTCGCCGCCGGCGCAACCGAATGCTGCGTGATGTCGCGCAACGCCTTCCTCGAGGCTGACGGCTTCTCGCGCAGCTACTTCACGCCCAGCGAGAAGGGCCTCGATCTCTGCCTGAAGCTCAGGATGAACGGCGTGCCGTCGCTCTGGGTGCCAGAGGTCGAGATCTATGTCGTCGAGGACGCCGAGACCCGGCCGCATGTCGGCGCGCTTATCAATCTCGCCGACCGTACCAGTTTCGACCGGCGCTGGGCGCTGGCCATTTCCAACATGAGAGGATGAGCATGCGTATCCTCGTCGTCTCGCACGGCCACCCTTCCTTCTCGCTCGGCGGCGCCGAAATCGCCTCCTACAACCTGCACAAGGGCTTCCAGGCCAAGGCCGAGCTCGACACGCACTATCTCGCCCGGGTCGGCGCACCGACACCGCGCCATGGCGGCACGGCGCTGATGAGCCTGCGCCAGCGCGGCGGCGAACTGCTCTATTATGCCGAGGAGTACGACCACTTCCTGCTGTCGAACCGCGCCACCGACGAGATCGAGCGCGACTTCGTTCGCGTGCTGCGCGACCTCAAGCCCGACGTGGTGCACTTCCACCATTTCATCGGGCTCGGGCTCGAATGCATCTTCGCCGTGCGCGACACGCTGCCGGACGCGCTGATCGTCGTGACCTTCCACGAATATCTCTCGATCTGCCACCATCACGGGCAGATGGTGAAGACCGGCGCCTTCAAGCTCTGCTACCGGGCTTCGCCGAGCGACTGCAACGCCTGCTTCCCGGACATCTCTCCCGCACGCTTCCTGGCGCGCGAGACCTTCATCAAGGGCATCCTCAACCTAGCCGACCATTTCGTCTCGCCGAGCCGCTTCCTCGCCGAGCGCTACCAGCAATGGGGACTTTCGGCCGATCGCTTCTCGGTGATCGAGAACGGCATCGACGTCGCCGAGGTTGCGCCGCCACGGCCATTGCCGGAGGCCGAAAGCCGGCGCTCGCGCTTTGCCTATTTCGGCCAGCTCACCCCCTACAAGGGCGCCGACGTGCTGCTCGACGCCGTCACCCGCATCCCGGATTCGGTCTGGGGCGAGGACGGCGTGCTGCTCGTCTATGGCGGCAACCTCGACAGGCAACCGGAGGCCTACAAGAAGAAGTTCGCCGATCTGGTCGAGGCGGCCGGGCGGCGCGTGCGCTTCTGCGGCGCCTTCCAGAACCACGAGATGCCGAACCTGATGCGCTCGGTCGACTGGGTGGTGATGCCCTCGGTCTGGTGGGAGAACTCGCCGATCGTTATCCAGGAGGCCTTCTTCCACGGCCGCCCGATCCTCTCCAGCAATCTCGGCGGCATGGCCGAGAAGATCACCGACGAGGTCGACGGGCTGCATTTCCGCTCGGGCAGCCCGGAGGACCTCGTCGACTGCATGACCCGAGCGCTGAGCGAGCCCGGGCTATGGGAGCGCCTGCGTGCAGGCATCAAGAAGCCGCTCAGCCATGTCGACTGCGCCGATCAGCATCTGGCGCTCTACCAGCGCCTGATCGCCGAGCGGGGCGTGCCGGCTCCGGCCAATCGCGACGCCACGCCGATGATCGCGTGAGCTGCGCGCAGACAAGAAGGGAGAACGCAACCATGGCCCGCATCCTCGTGATCAGCCCTTCGGGCGAAGTCTACGACCACGACAATGTCCGCTGGTACCGGCACGCCGACCTGCAGAGCCACATCAATCACTATCACAATATTGGCGACGCCTTCGTCTTCGATTCCTCGCTGAAGCTGCTCAACTTCGAGACGCTCGAGGAATTGCCGATCACCAGCATCGATCCGGCCCGGATCGACCGCTTCAACGCCGAGTTCGACTATGTCTTCCTGCGCGGCTCGAACTACGTCCACGCCGGGATGAACTGGAGCCGCACCGCCGAGGTGCTGCGCCGGCTGAAATTGCCGGTGCTCGCCTTCGGCATCGGCGCGCAGGCGCCGGTCAGCGGCAAGCTCGAACTCAGCGAGGACAGCAAGACCGTCCTCAAGCTGATTTCGGATTCGACCGCCTCAGTCGGCGTGCGCGGCACCTATTCGGCCGAGGTGATGAACGAGCTTGGCATCAAGAACGTTCGTATCATCGGCTGCCCGACCGCCTTCCGCAACAACCGGCCCGACCTCGCCATCCGCCTGCCGGCGCTCGACTCGGTGAAGCAGGTCGGCGTCACCCTGCGCCGCGAGGTCTCCAAGCACTACGCCAAGGACATCAAGCGCTACCTGACCTTTCACCGCGACCTGGTGAAGGCGATGGCGGATCGCTTCGAGGTCACGCTGATGTCGCAGGGCGAGGTCGAGGAGAAGAAGCTCGCTCTGGGCACGCCCGAGCAGAAGCTGGAGGGCATGGCCGCCCTGCGCGAGAACGGCTGGGCGACCCAATGGTATCTCGATGAGCAGATGGAAGCGCTCTATCGCGACCGGATGTTCTATTCCGACGTCGTCGCAGGCTACGAACAACTCGTACGCAAGCTCGATCTCGTGCTCGGCTACCGGCTGCACGGCAATCTGATGGCGCTCGCGAACGGCACGCCCTCGATCTACTTCACCTATGACAGCCGCACCGTCGAGTTCGCCGAGACCTTCCAGATCCCGAGCGTCGACGTCTTCGGCGACAAGCCGTTCAGGCTGGAAGAGTACTGGGACCAGACGCTCTTCGACCGCTTCAACGCGGCCTATGCCCGGACCTATGGCGCGATGAGCGCCTTCCTCAGCGAGAACAAGGTCGACCACAAGATGGTCAGACCCGCGGCCGCTGCCGCGTCCGCGCCGCCGGCTCCCGAGCCGGAAAGGAAGGTGGCATGAGGACGCTTCGCAGCGCCTTTGCCTGGCTGCCGGCGGCCCTGCTGGCGATCGGAATTCCGGTCGCCGGTTTCGCGCAGGCGCCAGCTCCAAAGGGGGCTGGCTACCGGCTGGAGATCGCGCCCGACGCGAAGGAGGAGACGGTCGTTTCCTGGGCACGCGAGCGCTGCGAGGAATGGGACCTGCCGGACGCGCCGCTGCGGGCCTTCCGAAATGGCAAGGGCGAGGTCGTCGCCTTCGCCAGCCATTATCGCAGCCGGCCGCTGATCGGCGGCAATCTCGGCGCGATCCGCAAGAGCTGCGCCGTCTCCTTCGAGGCGAAGAGCAGCGCCGACCCCAGCCAGTTCAGCGACAAGAGCTGGATCGCCGCGACCTGGACCGGCGATGGCCGCACTGTCGAGGCGCTGGTCCATGCCGAGTACCATGCCGACAAGCATCCCGGCGCCTGCCGCTTCAAGGATGCGATGAGCTGCTGGTACAATGTCGTCACCGCCGCCCATTCCAGCGATGGTGGCCTCAGCTTCAAGACCGACGAGCCGCGCCCGCTGGTGGCGGCGCCGGGCTTTCCCCAGGAGGTCGGCCAGGGCCGGCATCGCGGCTTCTTCAATCCCTCCAACATCGTCCAGAAGGACGGCGCGTGGTATGCGCTGATCATGACGACCGGCGGCGAAGGCCAGAAGAACGGCGTCTGCCTGTTCCGCTCGACCGACATCAAGGACCCGACCTCCTGGCGCGCCTATGACGGGCAGGACTTCACCATCCGCGCCGTCGATCCCTATCGCGACGATCTCAGCCAGGCGCGGCCCTGCCAGACGCTCAAGCCGCTGCCGACCAATGTGGGATCGCTGACCCGGCACGAGCCGAGCGGGAAGTGGCTCGCCCTGCTGCATCTCGGCCCCGACCCCAGCCAGAACATCGCCGGCGGGCGGCTCGCCTATAGCTGGTCCGACGACCTGATCCGCTGGTCGCCGCTGCAGACCCTGATGGTGCAGCCGACGATGTGGAGCAAGAACTGCAGCGACCGGCTGCGCTACGGCTATGGCGCCCTCGCCGACCCCGCCTCGCGCTCGCGCAATTTCGAGACGACCGGCGACGAGGCCTATCTCTTCATGACCAGGATGAAGGTCGCCGACTGCAAGCTCGGTCCCGACCGGGATCTGGTCCGTCTCAAGGTTCAGTTCGTCAAGGAGGGGTCATGAACGCGCCCGTGCTCAATCTCGGCTCCGTGGTCTCCGCCGAGAACGCCATCAAGATCCTGCGCGCCACCACCGGCGAGGTCGTCGTCGCCATCGGGCGCCGGCCCGACCGGAGCTGGCCGGCGCTCAAGCTGCTGCTCGACGGGCAGGACTACGCCACCATCCACCCCGGCGCGATCGTTACGGCTGAGGCCGATGTCGCCGAGCTGACGATCCCGCTGCCAGCTATGCCCAATGGACGCCCGCACTCGATCGCGATCGCCGACGCGGCCACGGGCACGCTCGCCCCTGGCTCGAACCTGCGCCCGATCGCGACCGAGACGAAACTGCGCGCGCTGGTGATTTATCCGGCCGGCGAGGTGCATGAGCACGACAAGGTGCGCTGGTACCGCGCGCCGATGGAGAAGCTGCTCAGCGACTATTTCAACATCGGCGACATGATCGTCTACGATTCGACGCTGAAGCTCCTGCGTTATGCGCATCTGGAGCCGATGAAGATCATGTCCCCGACCGAGGCCGACATCGAGCGCTATGCCAGCGAGTTCGACTTCGTCTTCGTGCGCGGCTCGAATTTCATCCACGAGAACATGGAATGGTTCCGCGCCGTCGAGGTGCTGGAGCGGGTCAAGCTGCCGGTCTACGCCATCGGCGTCGGCGCCCAGGCGAGCCAGAACCGCAGGATCGAGCTGCCCGAACCGTCCCGCCGCTTCTGGTCGATCGTCTCCGAGCGCTGCGCCTCGATCGGCGTGCGCGGCGCCTTCAGCGCCGAAACCCTGCGCCAGAACGGCATCAAGAATGTCGAGGTCGTGGGCTGCCCCTCGATCTTCCGGACCCGCAATCGCGACCTGAAGATACGCATCCCCGACCAGCGCGAAATCCGCAAGGTCGCCTTCAGCCTGCGCCGCGAGGCCGACAAGAGCTACACCGCCGACCCGGAGGCCTATCTGCGCAACCAGAAGGCCGCGCTGCTCAAGGTCGACAGCCAGAGCGAGATGGTGATGTCCTCGCATGGCGAGCAGGAGGAGAAGGCGTTCTTCCTGCGCGACGCCGCGGCGAAGGACAAGGCCGTCGCCGAATTCGTCAGGACCAAGTGGTGGGACGGCCCGGACGATACCGCCATGCGGCGCATCTACGAGAAGCAGCTGTTCTCCTTCTTCGACGTCGAGCGCTATGACGAGTTCGCCAGGTCGATCGACCTCGCCGTCGGCTACCGCGTCCACGGCGTTCTGCCGGCGGTGGCACAGGGCGTGCCCGGCGTCCTCGTCGCCTATGACACGCGCAGCCAGGAGCTGGCCGAGACGCTGAAGATCCCGGTCGTGCCGGAAGCGGCGCTGGCCGAGGGCGGCTGGCGCGCCGTCTACCAGGAGGCGGCGCTCAACAATCTCGCGAAGAGCTATGCCGCTTCCTACGACCGGATGCGCGGCTTCCTCGACCACAACGGCATTCCCCATCGCATGTGAGAGATACGGCGCGGCACAGATCGCGCCGGTCGGAGGAAACGCCCGGAGGTCACCGGGCCATCTGCAAACGCCCGGTGCTTACGAGACTGACCGAAGTCCGCAGCGTCGAGCCGAGAGGTTTGCACGAACCAGGAGACGATCGATGAAGATCGAATACGATGCCGGCACGGCCCTTACCATCATGCGCGGCAATCCAGTGCGCGGCTGGACCTCGGGCAAGCCCGAGAAGATGGCCAAAGAGCGGCTGACCACCGGCAACTACCTCGCCGTCCAGCACAAGCCGAAATTCAAGATCGACCCGGACTGGCCGATCTTCACCATGGGCTCCTGCTTCGCGCGCGAAGTCGAGAACATCCTGATGACGCGCGGCCTGCCCCTGCTGCTGCGCGGCCACGGCGTGCCGGCCGAGCATTTCGAGAGCTGGGACGAGGCGACCGGCCGCGGCGGCGGCGCCGATCGCGGCCAGCTCAGCCGCGGGGCGCTCAACAAGTACTCGGTCCGCTCGATGACGCATGAGCTCAAGCGCGTGCTGCGCGGCGAGAGCTACCCCGATGACGGGCTGATCGAGCTTGCGCCAGGACAATGGTTCGACCCGCATGCCAGCGGCCTCAGGCTGCTCGACCGCGAGACCGCCTTCGCCAATCGCAAACGCCTCACGGAGGCGACGGCGACGATCAAGCAGGCCAAGATCTGCTTCTTCACGCTCGGCCTGACCGAGACCTGGCTCGATGCGCAGACGGGCATCGCGATGAACGCCCATCCCGGGCCGAGCTGGCTGCAACGCATGCCGGAGCGCTTCCGCTTCGTCGACTACGGCTATGATGCGACATTGGCCGACATGCTCGACATCATCGGTCTGATCCGCGAGCACTGTAATCCGGAGATGCGCTTCGTCGTCACCGTCTCGCCGGTGCCGTTCGGCGCGACCTTCAAGGACGCCGACGTGATCGTCGCCAACAGCGCCTCGAAATCGTTGCTGCGGGCCGTCGCCGAGGAGTTGTTCCGGCGCTTCGACTATATCGACTACTTCCCGAGCTACGAGATCGTGCTGAATTCACCGCGGGCGATTGCTTTCGAGGACGACCAGCTGCACATCGCCCGCGAAATGGTGGCGCATGTGATGACGACCTTCCAGGGCGCCTATCTGCCGCCGGTCGAGCAGCCGCAGGCGGCCTGACCATAAGCCGGTCGCCCCGAGCGGCCTGCCATGCCAAGATGCGCCGGGCGCCGACGAACGGCCCCCGGCGCAGGCTTGTCCGGTGGCCGTCCGACCGCCCGATCAGAATCGGGAGGACGAGATGAACGTCGCCAATCTCCAGCTCGAAGGCATGCTGCTGGCCTTCACCGCCGTGCTGCGCTCGCTGGTCAATTCCGGCGCCCTGAGCGAAGCCGAGCTCAAGGCCGCACTGGCGCAGGCCGAGCAGACCGGGCTCGGCGACCGACAACGGTGCGACCAGCTCAGCCCGAGCCAGCGCGACTCGCTCGCCTTCGCCGCCCGCTTCCTCTCGATCGCGACCCGGCCCGACAGCGGCATGCGTCCCTTCTCGGATGTTGCGCGCGAGGTCGGGCGCACCACCTGACCCTGCGACCTCGCGCCGCCCTCACCCGCTTGTCATTGGCTTTTCGCGGCATAAGCGGGCATCTGATCGGGATGATCGCGACGAGCCTCCCGCGCCGGACCGCTTTCCGGCTTTTGCAGCGCGCCTCCATGGCGCTGGCTCTGCTCGCGCCTGTGCCTGTGATCGCCGCCGAATCAACGCCCGTGACCTCGGCGCGCGTCACCGCGACGCTGCTGTCGAGCCGCGATGCCGTCGCGCCGGGCGAACGCTTCCAGGTCGCCCTCACTCAGAAACTTGCGCCGGGCTGGCACAGCTACTGGCAGAACCCCGGCGATTCCGGCGAGGCGACGCGGCTCGAATGGACGCTGCCGGAAGGCGTGAACGCCAGCGCGATCCAGTGGCCGGCGCCCAAGGCGATCCGGGTCGAGCCGCTCGTCAATTTCGGATTCGAGAACGATGTCCTGCTGCCGGTCGAGATCTCGGTCCCGGCCAACGCCAAGCCGGGTGAGACACTGACGCTCTCGGCCAAGGCGACCTGGCTGGTTTGCGAGAAGATCTGCATTCCCGAAGAAGGCGCCTTCACGCTCGACTTGCCGATCGCGCCGGCCGGCATTGTCGACACCGCGGCGGAAGCGCGGATCGATCAGGCCCGCGCCGCCCTGCCGAAACCGGCTGGATTCCCCGCCAAGCTGACGGCGCAGGGCGAAGACAAGCTTGCACTCACCCTGCCCGGCCTGCCCGCCGGCGCCAGCGATGTCCGCTTCTTTCCGGTCCTCGATACGCTGATCGAGCATGCGGCCGAGCAGCCGCTCGCCAACGGCGCGCTTACCCTCACCCGCTCGACCGCCTTCAAGATCGGCACGCCGACGACCGATGGCGTTGTCACCTTCGAGGACAGCGGCGTGAAGCGCGCTCTCGCGCTGAATGCCGAGGTCGAGCCAGCCTTGTTGCAGGCTGCGGCGGCGCCGGCGCAAGCGCCGGCGAAGGTCGTGCTGCCGCCGCCTCCGGCCGAAGACCTGACACTCCTTCTGGCGCTGGCCTTCGCCTTTGCCGGCGGCCTGATCCTCAATCTGATGCCCTGCGTGCTGCCGGTGCTGTTCATCAAGGCGCTCGGCTTTGCCCAGGTGGCGCAGGCGAGCCGCGGCGAGGTCCGCCGGCAGGGGCTGCTCTTCCTCGCCGGCGTGCTCGCGACCTTCTTGCTGCTGGCCTCGGCCGTGATCGCGCTCGGCGCCGGCTGGGGCTTCCAGCTGCAATCGCCGCCGCTCGTCATCCTGCTCGCCGTGCTGATGACGCTGATCGGTTTCAACCTGATCGGCGCCTTCGAGATCGGCGGCAGGCTGCAGGGTGTCGGCGACGGGCTCGCCAGCCGCAGCGGCCCGGTCGGCGCCTTCATGACCGGCGCGCTTGCCGTCGTCGTAGCGACGCCCTGCACCGCCCCCTTCATGGGCGCGGCGATGGGCTATGCGCTGACGCAGCCGCCGGCCGCGGCGCTGTCGATCTTCATGGCGCTGGCGCTCGGCTTCGCCGCGCCCGTCGTCGCCCTCTCCTTCGCGCCCGGGCTGCTGCGGCTGCTGCCCAAGCCGGGCCGCTGGATGATCGTGCTGAAGCAGGCCTTCGCCTTCCCGATGTTCGCCACCGCGATCTGGCTCACCTGGGTCGCGACCATGCAGGCCGGTGCCGACGGCGCGCTCGCCGCGCTCGTCGCGATCCTGATCGCCGGCTTCGCGCTCTGGCTGGTCGGCGTCACCCGCGGCAGTGGCCGGGCCTTGCGCGCGGTCGCGGCTGCGGTGGCCGTCCTGCTCGTCGGCGCGACCTCGGCCTTCGTCATCGAGAGCGCGACGCCTTCGGCCCAGCCGACAGTCCAGGCTGGTACCGACGGCCCCGGAGTCTGGTCGCCGGCGCGGGTCGCGGACCTGCAGGCGCAAGGCAAGCCGGTCTTCGTCAACTTCACCGCCGCCTGGTGCATCACCTGCCTTGCCAATGACCGGGTGGCGCTGTCGCGGCAGGAGGTGAAGGACGCCTTCGCCAAGCTCGGTGTCGCCTATCTCAAGGCCGACTGGACCAATCGTGACGCGACGATCGCCGCGACACTGACGGAGTACGGGCGCGCCGGCGTGCCGCTCTATCTGTTCTACCCGGGAACGAAGGGCGCGCAGGCCGAGGTGCTGCCGCAATTGCTGACGCCCGAGACCGTGGTCAGCGCCGCCCAGCGCGCCGCCGGCAAAGAGGTGAAGACCGCCACCGCACGATAACAGAGCACTGCCCACGCCAACCCTCTGCCACCGAAGAATGGAGACAGACATGACAGACGTGACCAGACAGCTTTTCCTCGCCGGCCTCGCCGCCACCGCACTGACGCTCGCCTCCGGCGCCGCCTTCGCCCAGAGCGCGGCGAAACCCGGTGCCAAGGCGCCCGACTTCTCGGTCGTCGATGTCGACGGCAAGCTGCAGAAGCTGTCGGACTATGCCGGCAAGACGGTGATCCTCGAATGGACCAACCATGACTGCCCCTATGTCCGGAAGCACTACAACAGCGCGACGATGCAGACGCTGCAGAAGGACATGGCCAAGGACGGCATCGTCTGGCTCTCGGTGATTTCCTCGCCCGCCGGCGAGCAGGGTCACGTCGACGCGGCCAAGGCCAAGGAACTCACGAAGACGCGCGACGCCGCCCCCGCCTCGATCCTGCTCGACCCGAAGAGCCAGCTCGCCCGCGCCTATGGCGCCCAGACGACGCCGCACATGTACATCATCGATCCCAAGGGGACGCTCGCCTATGCCGGAGCGATCGACGACAAGCCCTCGTCGAGCGCCTCCAGCCTCGACGGCGCCAAGAGCTATGTCCGCCAGGCGGTGGCCGAGCTCAAGGCCGGCAAGGCGGTCTCGGAGCCGGCGACCAAGGCCTATGGCTGCTTGGTGAAATACGCACCGGTGAGCTGAATCGTCTCACGAAGACAGCCAAAAAGGGGCGCTGGGAACCCTTCTCCCGTGTGGGAGAAGGGCATGGATGAGAGCCTGCCCTAACCGATCGACGTCGCAGGGGCGCCGTAGCACCCCAGTTATCAGCGGCGGTCCCTCACCCCTGCCCTCTCCCATCCGGGAGAGGGGTTCTACGTTACGGCTCCCGCGCTCAAACCTTCCCCAGCCGAACCCCGCTTTCGGCATCGAAGACGTGGACCTTGTCGGGATCGACCGAGATCCAGAGCCGCCCGGGCTGCGCCGTAACCTCGCCGGTCGCCGCCTGCATGACGAAGGGCTTGCCCGCAAGCTGGCCATGGAACAGCTGGGTCGCGCCGAGCTCCTCGATGAACTCGACGTCGAAGGGCAGCGAGCCGGCAGCCCCCTCCGAAGCGATCTCGATGTCCTCGGGCCGCAAGCCGACCTCGACAGCCGTGCCGACGGCCAGGTCCTCGCGCAGATCGCGCGCCTGCAGCAGGGCATCGCCGAGCGCGATGATGCCGTGCCCGTCGACCTTGGCCGGCAGCAGGTTCATCGGCGGCGAGCCGATGAAGGTGGCGACGAAACGGCTCGCCGGCTTGCGATAGACCTCGGCCGGCACGCCGATCTGCTCGACCTGGCCACCATTCATCACCACCAGCTTGTCGGAGAGCGTCATCGCCTCGACCTGGTCGTGGGTGACGTAGATCGCGGTGACGCCGAGCGCGCGCTGCAGCTTCTTGATCTCGACGCGCATCTGCACGCGCAGTTTGGCGTCGAGATTGGAGAGCGGCTCGTCGAACAGGAAGACCTGCGGCTTGCGCACGATGGCGCGGCCCATGGCGACGCGCTGGCGCTGGCCGCCGGAGAGCTGGCGCGGGCGGCGCTGCAGGAAGGGCTCGATGGCGAGGATGCGCGCGGCCTCGGCGACGCGCTTCTCGACCTCGTCCTTGGGCGTGCCGCGATTGCGCAGGCCATAGGCCATGTTGTCGTAGACGCTCATATGCGGATAGAGCGCGTAGTTCTGGAAGACCATGGCGATGTCGCGGTCGGCCGGCTCGATCTGGTTGACGACGCGGCTGCCGATCGCGACCTCGCCGGCCGAGATCGTCTCCAGCCCGGCGACCATGCGCAGCAAGGTCGACTTGCCGCAGCCGGAGGGACCGACCAGGACGCAGAAGCCGCCATCGGGGATGTCGAAGGAGACGCCCTTCACCGCCTCGACGCCGCCGGCATAGATCTTCTTGACGTTGTTGAGCGTGACCTGAGCCATTGGCGGGCTACTTCTCTGTCTCGACGAGGCCCTTCACGAAGAGCCTCTGCATGGCGATGACGACGAGGACCGGGGGCAGCATGGCGAGCATGGCGGTGGCCATGGCGAGCTGCCATTCGGTCAGGGCGTCGGAGGTGGTGATCATCTTGCGGATGCCGATCACGATGGTCTGCATCGAGTCCTTGGTCGTGATCAGCAGCGGCCAGAGATACTGGTTCCAGCCATAGATGAACTGGATGACGAACAGCGCCGCGATCGTCGTCAGCGAGAGCGGCAGCACCGTGTCCTTGAAGAACTTGAATGGGCCGGCGCCGTCGATCTTCGAGGCCTCGAGCAACTCGTCGGGGATGGTCATGAAGAACTGCCGGAACAGCAATGTGCCCGTCGCCGAGGCGATCAGCGGCACGGCCAGGCCCTGATAGCTGTCGAGCATGCCGAGATCGGAGACGACCTTGAAGGTCGGGAAGATGCGGACCTCGACCGGGAGCATCAGGGTGACGAAGATGATCCAGAACGCCGCCATCCGGAACGGGAAGCGGTAATAGACAATGGCGTAGGCCGAGAGCACCGAGATAAAGATCTTGCCCAGCGCGATCGTCATCGCCATCACGAAGGAGTTGAACATCATGCTCGCCACCGGCTCGCGGGTCGAGCCCGAGGTGCCGACGAAGAGGATGCGGTAGTAGTTCTCGAAGAAATGCGGGCCCGGATAGAGCGGCAACTGCCCGTTGATGATGGTGGCGTTGTCCCAGGTCGAGGCAACGAAGGTCAGCCAGACCGGAAAGGCGCAGATGAGCACGCCGATCGTCAGGATGATGTAGGCGATCGCATCGCCCAGGCGGCGGTCCTCGACCATCAGCCATGTCCTCCGCGGTCACTCAGGAGCTTCGCCAGCGCATCCGCCGAAGCGTCGAGGAAGGCCTGCCCCTTTGCCGCAGTGGCCCTGCGGGCATCGCCGATCACGCCGGTATCCGTCATCTCGCGGAAGGGCTTGTACTGGCCGACGGTCGGGCGGGTCAGCGCCGTCAGGTCGGCATCGAGCATGCCGTAGGCATCCGGCAGCCGTTCCTGCCTGACTGTCTCCGGCGCCAGCACCATCATCATCGAGGTCTCGACCTCGCAGGCGTGCAGCACGCTGACCTGATCGTCCATGAAGGGCGCCATCGCCTCCTGCGCCAGCAGGAAATACGTGGTGGCACGGATCGACAGCGAGGTCTCGCGGGCAAAGTCCGGCAGGAAGGCGCCGAGCGCGGCGATGTTGCCGCCATGGCCGTTGACGATGACGACGCGGTGGAAGCCGTGGCGCTCCAGGCTCTTCAGCAGAGCGAGCAGGACGGCGCGATAGGTCGGGATGTCGAAGGTGAAAGTGCCGCCGAAGGCCATGTGATGCTCGGCCATGCCGCACCACAGCGTCGGTGCGACGACGACTTCGACACCTTCGGCACGCTCGGCCGCGAGCTTGCAGACGCCACTGCACAGGATGGTGTCGACGCCGACCGGCAGATGCGGGCCATGCTGCTCCATCGAGGCGACCGGCAGCACGACGACGGCATCGCGCGCCGCCTTCTCGCGCAATTCCTCGGCGGTGAGATCCTGCCAGAGCACCGAGGTCATCAGTAGTTCACCTTCCGCTCGATGAAGCGGAACTGGAAGGCGGTCATGGCGATGACCATGGCGAGCAGAATCACCGACTGCGCCGCCGAGCCGCCGAGATTGGTACCGCCCTTGCCGTCGGAATAGACCTTGTAGACCAGCGTCTCGGTCGCGCCCGAGGGGCCGCCGCCGCTGACCGTGTCGATGATGCCGAAGGTGTCGAAGAAGACGTAGACGAGGTTGACGACCAGCAGGAAGAAGGTCGTCGGCGAGAGCAGCGGGAAGACGATGGTCCAGAAGCGCCGCATCGGCCGGGCACCGTCGATCACCGCCGCCTCGATCACGCTCTTGGGGATCGACTGCAGGCCGGCGAGGAAGAACAGGAAGTTGTAGGAAATCTGCTTCCAGGTCGCAGCGAGGATGACCAGCGTCATCGCGTCATTGCCGTTGAGGCGCGGATTCCAGGCGACGCCCAGCGATTGCAGACCGCGGGCGAGCATGCCGAGGGAAGGATCGAACATGAAGATCCAGAGCACGCCGGCAATGGCGGGCGCGACGGCATAGGGCCAGATCAGCAGGGTCTTGTAGATCTCGGCGCCGCGGATGGCCCGATCAGCCATCACCGCGAAGAGCAGCGCCAGCGAGAGCGAGAGCAGCGCGACGAAGACCGAGAAGATGCCGGTGTTGATCAGCGCCTTGTAGTATTCGGGCTTGGCGAACAGGTCGCGATAGTTCTCGAACCAGACGAACTCGGTCGAGATGCCGAAGGCATCCTGCAGCAGGAAACTCTGCCAGACCGCCTGGCTCGCCGGCCAGTAGAAGAAGACGACCGTGATCGCGAGCTGCGGCAGGAGGAGCAGCAGCGGGATCGTCAGCCCCTTGAAGTGAGCGTATTTCTGCATCGGCCAGCCCGGCGGCAAGGAAGGCCGGGACAAGCGTCCCGGCCTTCGATCAGTCTTGTCTTACTTGGCGGTGCGCTCGAACTGGCGCAGCGCCTGGTTGCCACGCTCATTGGCCGCGTCGAGCGCCGCCTTCGGCGTCTTCTGGCCGTTCAGGGCCGCCTCGATCTCCTCCGACCAGATGTCGCGGATCTGGACCAGGCCGCCGAAGCGGACGCCGCGCGAGTTGTCGGTCGGCTCCTTGTTGTTGAGCTCGAGCAGCGGGGTCTCGAGATAGGGGTTCTGCTTGTAGAAGCCCGACGCCTTGACCTTCTCATAGGCCGCCTTGGTGATCGGCAGATAGCCGGACTCGGTGTGCAGTTTCACCTGCCGGTCGACGTCCGAGAGGAAGGTGAAGAACTTGGCGACACCCTTGTACTCGTCGGCCTTCTTGCCGCCCATGACCCAGAGCGAGGCGCCGCCGATGATCGAATTCTGCGGCGCGCCGGCGACATCCGGATAATACGGCATCGGCGCGTTCGACCAGTCGAACTTGGCGTTGGCCTTGACGTTGCCGAAGAAGGCCGAGGAGGTCAGGAACAGCGGGCATTCGCCCGAGGTGAAGCGGCCCTCGCCGGTGTTGGTACGGCCGGAATAAGAGAACACGCCTTCCTTCTGCAGGTTGGCCAGATTGGTCAGATGCTTGACGAAGAGGTCGCTGTTGATGCGGAACTCGGTGTCGAAGCCGTCGAAGCCGTTGGCCTTGGTACCGACAGGCACGTTATGCCAGGCGCCGAGCTGCTCGATATTGGCCCAGGTCGTCCAGGCCGTGGAAATGCCGCACTTGTCCCAGCCGGCGGCCTTCAATTTCCTGGCGGCTTCGAACGCTTCCGGCCAGGTCTTCGGCGGCGTTTCCGGCAGGCCGGCCTTCTTCAGCGCGTCCTTGTTGTACCACATCACCATCGAGGACGAGTTGAACGGGAAGGAGAGCATCTCGCCCTTCGTCGTCGAATAGTAGCCGGTGATCGCCGGCAGATAGCTCTTGGGATCGAACTTTTCGCCGGCGTCCTTCATCACGTCGGCGACCGGCTTGATCGCGCCCTTGGCCGACATCATCGTCGCGGTGCCGACTTCGAAGACCTGCATGATGTGCGGGGCATTGCCGGCACGGAAAGCGGCGATGCCGGCGTTCAGCGTGTCGGGATAAGAACCCTTATAGGCGACGACGACCTTGTAGTCCTTCTGCGAGGCGTTGAACTCCTCGGCCAGCTTGACGACGACGTCGTTGTTGGCGCCGGTCATGGCGTGCCACCACTGGATTTCGGTCTGCGCCAAAGCCGGCGAAGCGGCGGCCAGCGCGAATGCGCCAACGGCGGTCAGGGTCTTGAATTTGAAGGTCATGATCAGCTCCCTCTCAGCCCCCGGCATGCGCGGGCGTTCTTGTCGTTGGTGCGCAAGCTAGCATGAAGCCGGGGCGACAGTTCAATGACAAAACGATGACATTTCCGCCTCGCTGTGGACGCGCATCCGCGCACTTGCGATTTCCCGTGGAAGCGGCTGTTCTTCGCAGCCCGTCCTGTACACTGCACACAAGCTGGATCAGCCATGCCCTCGCTCTCGCTCACGCCCGCCAACACCCTGCCGGCCGATGCCGACCGCGCCGCTCTGGCCGGGCGTGTCTGGCGCCCGGATCTTGCCGGGCCGTCGGTTGTCAAGCTGCAGGGCAGCGAGGTGGTCGACGTCACCGCCACCTTCCCGACCATGCGCGACCTCTGCGAGACCGCCGATCCGGCAGTAGCGCTGCGCGCCGCTGATGGCGAGAGCCTCGGCTCGCTCGCCGATCTCCTCGCCAACAGCTCGGCCGCCAGCCGCGATGACGGCAAGCCCTGGTTGCTCGCTCCGGTCGATCTACAGGCGGTCAAGGCCGCCGGCGTTACCTTCGCCGTGTCGATGCTGGAGCGCGTCATCGAAGAGAAGGCGCGCGGCAATCCCGCAGCGGCTGCCGCGATCCGCACCGAGATCGGCAAGCTGATCGGCGACGACCTTTCAAAGCTCAAGCCCGGCTCCCCGGAGGCAATGAAGCTGAAGGAGGTGCTGATCGCCCAGAACAGCTGGAGCCAGTATCTCGAGGTCGGCATCGGGCCGGATGCCGAGATCTTCACCAAGGCGCCGCCGATGTCTGCGGTCGGCACCGGCGCCGATGCCGGCCTGCACCCAGCCTCGAGCTGGAACAATCCCGAGCCGGAGATCGTTCTGGTGGTCGCCTCCGACGGACGCATCGTCGGCGCCAGCCTCGGCAACGACGTCAACCTGCGCGATGTCGAGGGCCGCTCGGCGCTACTGCTCGGCAAGGCCAAGGACAACAACGCCGCCGCCGCGATCGGGCCCTTCATCCGCTTCTTCGACGGCGATTTCTCGCTCGACCATGTCCGCAAGACGACGGTTAGCCTGACCGTCGCGGGCGAGGACGGCTTCACGCTGGAAGGCTCGTCCTCGATCGCCAGGATCAGCCGCGATCCCGCCGACCTCGCCGCGCAGATGATCGGCCCGCACCACCAGTATCCGGACGGGGCGGTGCTCTATCTCGGCACCATGTTCGCGCCGATCAAGGATCGCGATGCGCCGGGCGGCGGCTTCACCCACAAATACGGCGACGTCGTCACGATCTCGGCGCCCGAGCTCGGCGCGCTGGTCAACCGGATGCGCCGCACCGACGAATGCGAGCCCTGGCGCTTCGGCGCCTCGCATCTGATGCGCAACCTGGCGAAGCGCGGGCTGCTGTGACGCGCCTGAGCTATATCGACTACCACACCTGCGGCGAGCCGGTTCGCATCGTCACCAGTGGCTACCCTGCGCTCACCGGAGCCGGCATCCTCGACAAGCGCCGGCAGGCGCGCGAGCAACATGACCATCTTCGCCGCGCGATGATGCTGGAGCCGCGCGGGCATGACGGCATGTATGGCGTCATCCCGGTCGCGGCGAGCCATCCGGACGCGGCTTTCGGCGTGCTGTTCACGCATAACGAGGGCTATTCGACCATGTGCGGCCACGCGACCATCGCGCTGGGCCGCTATGCGATCGAGCAGGGCCTGGTCGAGGCGAGCGAGCCGGTCACCCGTTTCGCCATCGAGGCGCCCTGCGGGCTGGTGCGCCTAGCCTGCGAGGTCAAGGGCAGCCAAGGCAATTGGAAAGTCGGTAACGTCAGCTTCGAGAGCGTGCCGGCCTTCGTCGAGGCCCGCGACCTCGTCGTTTCCGTGCCCGCCATAGGCGATGTCGTCACCGACATTGCCTATGGCGGCGCCTATTATTGCATCCTGCCGGCCTCGCGTTTCGGGCTCGACCTGATGCAGACGCCGGTGGAGAAGATCGTCGCGGCCGCCGGCGCGCTGACCGACCAGGTCCGGGCGAGCCGCAGGATCACGCATCCGACCGAGCCCGATCTCGGCTTCCTCTATGGCACGATCGTCACCGACGAGGCCGGGCCGGGTGAGGACAGCTTCAATCTCTGCGTCTTCGCCGAGCGCCAGATCGATCGCTCGCCCACCGGATCCGGCGTCACGGCCCGGATGGCGCTGGACCATGCCAAGGGGCTGATTCCCGCCGGCCAGAGCCGCCGAATCCGCAGCATCACCGGCGGCACCTTCATAGGCAAGGTCATCGGCCCGGTCGACTTCCCGGCTGCGGGCGCGGTCACGGTCGAGGTCGGCGGCCGCGGCCATCTTTCCGGCGAAGGCAGCTTCGTCATCGAGGCGGATGACCCGCTCGGCCACGGATTTGCCCTGCCGAAGCGCTTCGCGGAAATCGTGGGCTAGATCAGGCGCTCGCGGCGCCCCGCTCCGACAGGGCGGTCTCGATCGCGAGCCGGAGGTCGCGCGCCGCCTCGCGGACGTCGTCGCCGCCGAAGAGCGCGCCGATCACCGCGACGCCATCGGCGCCCGCAGCGATCACCGAGCCGGCATTTGCGGCGGTGATGCCGGCGATGGCGCCGACCGGCAGGGCGCCGAGCACGCGCGCTGCCGCCTGGCGCAAGGCTTTGAGCCCGTCGACGCCGAGCGCCGCGCCGGCATTGTCTTTGTGCGTGGTCGCAAAGACCCCGCCGATGCAGGCATAGTCGATCTTCGCCGAGGCCAGCTCGGGCAGCTCGCTCTCATGCTTCAGCGTTGCGCCGATGATCGCGCGCGGGCCGAGCAGGCGGCGAGCGTCGACCAGCTTCATGTCGTCGGCGCCGAGATGGACGCCGTCGGCGCCGGACGCGAGCGCGACGTCGACGCGGTCGTTGATCAGCAGCGGCACATTGGTGCCGTGCAGGGCCGAGCGGATGGCGCGCGCCTCGCGCACCATTTCGCGCGTCGTCTCGGTCTTGGCGCGCAGCTGGATCAGCGTCGCGCCGCCCTCGACTGCCGCGCGCGCCATGTCTGCCATGGAGCGGCCCTTGGCGATCTGCGGATCGACGATGCCGTAGAGGGTGATATCGACGCTCATCGTCAGGTTCCCATCCGCGCAGCCAATGTCGCCGCGTCCATCGCCGCGACCGCGTCGATCAGCTCGACCTCGAAGCTGCCGGGGCCGCGGCAGCGCTCGGCGGCGATTTCGCCGGCAATGCCATAGGCGGTCAAGGCCGCCGCCGCCGCGACCGCCTTGTTCGCCTCGACCGCGCAGCAGGCCGCGATCAGCGCGCCGGCGGCGCAGCCGATGCCGGTGACCCTGGTCATCAGCGGATGGCCATGCGCAACGGAAAAGCTCGCCGACTCGTTCTCGATCCGGTCGACCTTGCCGGTGGTGACGCGGGTCACGCCCTTTGCGGCGGCGAGATCGACGGAGAGCGCCGCCATCTCGGTGGCGTTGCCGCGCACCAGGATGTCGGGCAGGCGCAGCACCTGCCCGGCGATGTGCCGGCGCAGCGGCGAGAGCTCGACGAAGACCGGGTCGAAGACCACATGCTTCCCATGATCACGCGCCACTTTCAGCAGCTTGGGGATGGCGAGCTCGCTCTCCGCGTTGATCGTGCCGATATTGATCAGGATCGCGCCGGCCCCCTCCGCCATCGCCGCGACCTCGTCGACATGGATCGCCATCGAGGGGATCGCGCCGAAGGCGAGCAGCATGTTGGCGGTGAGGTTCTGCGCCACCGTGTTGGTCAGGCACTGCACGCGCGGGCGGATCTCCGTCACACGCGCGAGAACGGAGGCGACCTCCTGCGGCTGCAGGGTTCGCGCCAGCGCGATCTCGGTGGTGTCGCTCGTCATCTTGTCTCCATCGGGCTCGCCAAGGGATATGGACAGAATCTAGCCCAGCGCCATCAGGGCAAGGTCGGTGGTGCCGCGCGCGGCGAGCCGACCGGCCGCTCGCGCCGCCCTGATACCACTGCGACAGCAGAGCACCACGCGCCGGCCCTCAGCGTCATTCAGCGACAGCCGGTCTATCTCATCGACCGTCAGCCTGATCGCATCCGGAGCGGCTGCAACAGGTGCCTCCTCGACACCGCGTAGCTCGACCACGATATCACTGGCCGACAGCTGCGAGGGCGCAATGAAGGGAAAAGAACCCGAAAGCGGCTCCGGCGCCCCGGCGAAGGAGAAGCCGCCGAAGCCCAGGCGGCGTGCGTCGAAGCTGATCACGCGACCGAGCGGTGACGGCTCCAGCCCAAGCGCCAGCAGCAAGGCTATCTGTGCCTGCAGCAGGCCGAGGGTGGCGACGGCCGGGCCGAGCACACCGGCCGTGGCGCAATCGGCGGCGCGGGCCGGCATTTCCGGGAAGACGGCGCGATAGCTCGGCCCGCCACCGCAGAAGGCGCCGACATAGCCGGCGGTGCCGACGATCGAGGCGCTGATCAGCGGCTTGCCGGCCTCGCAGCAGGCGTCGCTCAGAACATAGGTCGCAGCGAAACTGTCGGCGGCATCGACGACGATATCGACACGCGCCACCAGTTCCGTGACGTTGTCGGGCGCGAGCCTGAGCGCCAGCGCTTCGACCTCTACGCCGGGATTGTATGCGGCGAGCGCCTCGCGCGCCGCCTCGACCTTCGGCCGTCCGACGTCGCCCATACGGTAGAGCGGCTGGCGGTGCAGATTGCTCTCCTCGACGCGGTCGGGATCGGCCAGCAGCAAGCGGCCGATACCGGCGCCGACGAGATAGGACGATACGGGACAGCCGAGGCCGCCTGCGCCGACGACGAGGATGCGCGTGCGCGCCAGCCGCGCCTGTCCCTCGGGGCCGATCTCCGGCATGACGATCTGGCGGGCATAGCGTTCGGTCATGGCTCCCTCCCTGGTCAGCCGAGCAAGGCGCGGCCGAGCACCGGCGTCGATGGCGCAGCCATGTCGCGCGGCTCCATCGGCCCGGCTTCGAAGGCGAGGCGTCCGGCCTCGACGGCGCGGGCGAAGGCGACTGCCATCGCGGCGGGATCGCCGGCCTTGGCCACGGCGGTGTTGAGCAGCACCGCGTCGTAGCCGAGTTCCATCGCCGCGGCCGCATGCGAGGGCAGGCCGATGCCGGCGTCGACGATGAGCGCGACATCGGGGAAATGCGCCCGCAGCGCCCTCAGGCCATAGGGGTTGTTCAGGCCCTTGCCGGTACCGATCGGCGCGCCCCAGGGCATCAGCACCCGGCAGCCGGCCTCGACCAGCCGCTCGGCCACGACGAGGTCCTCGGTCATATAGGGGAAGACCGCGAAGCCCTCTGCGCAGAGGATGCGGGCCGCCTCGACCAGCCCGAAGACATCGGGCTGGAGCGTGTCGGCCTCCCCGATCACCTCCAGCTTGATCCAGGGCGTACCAAAAACCTCGCGCGCCATCTGCGCCGTCGTCACCGCTTCCTTCACCGAGTGGCAGCCGGCGGTGTTCGGCAGAACCCTGACGCCGAGGCCGCGGATCAATGCCCAGAAATCCTGGCCGCCGCCAAGTCGCCCGGCCTCGCGCCGCAGCGAGACCGTGACGACGTCGACGCCGGCCGCTTCGACCGCTCGCTGCAGCACGGCCGGCGAAGGATATTGCGCCGTGCCCAGAAAGAGGCGCGAACGCGGGGTGAAGCCATAGAACTCCATCGCTCAGCCTCCCTGCATTGGCGCGAGGATCTCGAGCCGATCACCGTCCGCGAGAATCGTCCGCGCCCGCGCACCGGTGGGCACGAACGACTCGTTCACGGCCGTGGCGACGACCGCGCCGGCATAGCCCAATTCGGCCAGCACCTCGGCCAGAACGGGGGTGGCGACCTCACGCGTGTCGCCGTTGACGATGATGCGCATCGGGCAGCTCCCTTGATGCGAGGAGACGATCGGCCACCTGCCCGGCCAGAGCCGGCGAGAGCAGGAAGCCATGGCGGAACAGGCCGTTGACGCGTAAGGTCCGGCCATCCTCGACGATCCCCGGCAGGTTGTCGGGAAAGGCCGGGCGGACATCGGCGCGCAATTCGACGATCTCGGCCTCACTGAGCGCCGGATGCAGCGCATAGGCGGCGCTGAGCAGTTCGATCGCCGAGCGGGCGCTGACCTGACGGCGATCATCGCTCTCGATCATCGTCGCGCCGATCATGAAATGCCCGTCGGAGCGCGGCACGACATACAGCGGAATGCGCGGATGCAGCAGCCGGACCGGGCGGCTCAGCCTGATCTCGTCCGTGCGCAGCACCAGCATCTCCCCGCGGACGCCGCGCAATGCGCCCAGACGGTCGCGTGCCGTGAGGCCACGGCAATCGATGATGCGGTCGGCATCGAGCGCCGCCTCGTCTGCCTCGACGCCGTAGTGGATCGGCACGCCGGCCGCCTGCAGCGCCTCGACTAGAGCCGCCATCGCGCGGCGCGGATCGAGATGAGCCTCCTGCGCGAAGAACAGGCCCTGCCGGAAGCGGCCGGCGAGATCGGGCTCCAGCGCAGCGACGCCCTCGGCGTCGAGCCGTTCGTATCCGGATGTCCGGGCCGAGAAGCGCGTCAGCTCGCCGGCATCGCGCGCCGGAGCGAGCACGAGCGTGCCTTGGGCGAGCGTGCCGGCATAATGGCGCGGCCACCAGTCGAGCGCCTGCCGGCCCAAAGTGACGACAGCCTCTTCGGCGCTCTCGCGCTCGCACCAGGGTGCCAGCATGCCGCCGGCCGCCCAGGAGCAGGCCTGCTCGCCGAGCGCAGCACCGCGTTCGAACACGCTGACCGAGATGCCCCGCTTGGCCAGCTCAAGCGCCGTCACGAGGCCAGCGACGCCGGCCCCGATCACAGCGACACGCATGGTCGCTACTCCGCCGCCGGCAGATAGAGATTGCCGCCCTGCTTCAGGAACTCCTGCGACTTTTCCGCCATCCCCTGGGAAGCCATGGCTTCGAGCGCCGCGCGCTCATTGTCGCCCATCGCCTGCACCTCCGCGCGCAGATCCTGGGTGATCTTCATCGAGCAGAATTTCGGCCCGCACATCGAGCAGAAATGCGCGACCTTGTGGGCGTCCTTCGGCAGCGTCTCGTCATGGAAGGCGCGGGCCGTGTCGGGATCGAGCGCCAGGTTGAACTGGTCCTCCCAGCGGAAGTCGAAGCGGGCGCGCGAGAGCGCGTCGTCCCTGAGCTTGGCCGCCGGATGGCCCTTGGCGAGGTCGGCGGCATGGGCGGCGATCCGATAGGTGATGACGCCAGTCTTGACGTCGTCGCGATCGGGCAGGCCGAGATGCTCCTTCGGCGTGACATAGCAAAGCATGGCGCAGCCGAACCAGCCGATCATCGCCGCGCCGATGCCCGACGTGATGTGATCGTAGCCCGGCGCGATGTCGGTGGTCAGCGGTCCGAGCGTATAGAACGGCGCTTCGCCGCATTCGCGCAACTGCTTGTCCATGTTCTCCTTGATCTTGTGCATCGGCACATGGCCGGGGCCCTCGATCATCACCTGGCAGCCCTTGTCCCAGGCGACCTTGGTGAGCTCGCCCAGCGTCTCCAGCTCGGCGAACTGGGCGCGGTCGTTGGCGTCGGCGATCGAGCCGGGGCGCAGGCCGTCGCCGAGCGAGAAGGAGACGTCGTAGCGCCGCATGATCTCGCAGATCTCGTCGAAGCGCTCGTAGAGGAAGCTCTCCTTGTGATGCGCCAGGCACCAGCGCGCCATGATCGAGCCGCCGCGCGAGACGATGCCGGTGACGCGGCTGGCAGTCAGCGGCACATAGGGCAACCTTACGCCGGCATGGATGGTGAAATAGTCGACGCCCTGCTCGGCCTGCTCGATCAGCGTGTCCTTGAACACCTCCCAGTCGAGCTTGATCGGATCGCCGCCGACCTTCTCCAGCGCCTGGTAGATCGGCACGGTGCCGATCGGGACCGGCGAGTTTCTGAGTATCCAGGAGCGGATGTTGTGGATGTTGCGCCCCGTGGAGAGATCCATGACCGTGTCGGCGCCCCAGCGGATCGCCCAGACCAGCTTCTCGACCTCCTCGGCGGCGCCCGAGGTCACGGCCGAATTGCCGATATTGGCGTTGATCTTGACCAGGAAATTGCGGCCGATCGCCATCGGCTCCAGTTCGGGGTGGTTGATGTTGGCGGGGATGATGGCGCGGCCGCGGGCGATCTCGTCGCGGACGAATTCCGGCGTGACGAATTCCGGGACCGAGGCGCCGAAGCTCTCGCCATCGGCATGGCGCTCGCGGGCACCGTCCAGCATGGCGGCGCGACCGAGATTCTCGCGATGGGCAACGTAGATCATCTCGGGGGTGACGATGCCGGCTTTGGCGAACTCGTACTGGGTCGCCATCTGGCCGGCCCTGGCCTCGAGGATCGGGCGCTGCGCCGGGCAGGCGGGAACGAGCTGCTCGGCCGAGATATTGCCGTTGTCGGCGGCAGTGACGGCGCGGCCGGGCACCGTCTCGAAGCCGCGCGCATCGAGCCAGGCGCGGCGCGGCTGCACCAAGCCGGCGTTGAGGTCGATCTTCGCATCGGTCTCGGTATAGGGGCCTGAAGGGTCGTAGATGCGCACCGGCGGCTCGGCGTCGGTGGTCAGCACGACCTCGCGGAAGGGCACGCGCATGTCGGGATGCTCGGGCGCGGCGACATAGATCTTGCGCGAGCCGATGATCGGGCCGGTGGTCACCGTCTGCGGTGCGGCCTTGACGCTGTTCTTCTGCGGCTTGGTGTGGGCGTTCATCTTTAGGATCTCCTCCCTGTCAGGTTCAGGAGATCCGGGGCGTCTGACGGTCCAGTCGCTGTCTGCGGATGCACTTGTGGCGCAGCCGCGTTCCAGTCCCTCCGCCGGTATGACCCGGATCAGGTTCGATGGGTTCGGCCGTCAGGCCATCTCAGCTCTTATCGAGCACCCCTCGGAACGAGGCGGAGGTTAGAACCGTCGCGACCTCGGCGCAACCGGCAAAGGAGCACGATCAAACGCCGCGCTGCCATGCGCAGGAGACAACACAGCTGGCGGGATCGAAAAAATCAGGCGGTGATGTCGAGATTGCCGCCCTGGCCGGCAGGGAGCATCGCCTGCTGCTGCTCGGATGCCTGCTGCAGCAGGGCGACCAGCGCCTGGTCGGAATCGGCGTTCTGCTTGACCATTTCCAGCTGCAGCGCCTGCTGCGTCGCAGCCGACTTCATGCTGATCAGGCTCTGGGCGATCGCGACCGACATCTCGCTCATGGGCATGGCTCCTCGTCGCGGACCATAGGCGGCGAGCCTTACCCGAATCTAAACCCGAAGCGGCGAGCTCTAACGAGTCGGTGCGATGATCGAAGGCACCGGCTTCGGCATCGGAATCTCGCGGTTCGGTTCCGGCGGGCCGGAACGATCGCGTGCAAGCTGCTGCCGCTCGCGCCGCGCCTCGACGCGATCGGAGCGCGGCTCGAGCTTCTGAACCTCGCCCGCATTCGGCGACATCGGCACGCCGGGTGCGCGCTGACGCTGCGTCTCCGACGGAACGGACTGAGCGGCAGCGGCTTCCGCCCCCAGCAGCCCCATGGCGAGCAATCCGAGCAGAATCCATGAGTTCTTGCGCATGGCATTCCTCCAGTCAGGCAGGCGCGAGGCGAGCCCGCCTGCGGGAGGAACCGGAGCGACGTGGGGATTGTTCCGGGTTGCCGATCACA
The DNA here is from genome assembly GCF_002831785.1 of Allobosea sp. FBZP-16. NCBI lineage: Bacteria > Pseudomonadati > Pseudomonadota > Alphaproteobacteria > Hyphomicrobiales > Alloboseaceae > Allobosea > Allobosea sp. FBZP-16. Next base: position 123,835 of record NZ_LNCQ01000052.1, read on the forward strand.
AAAGCCGGAGCGGCCGGAGCCGCCCCGGCCTGCGTCACTGCTGGTTCTGTCCAGTGAGCAGCGGCGTGATTCGGCGCAGCGTCACGCGCCGGTTTTCGCGGGAATCACCCTGTGTCTGGATCTTCAGGTACTGCTCGCCATAGCCCTGCGTCGTCAGGTTCTCGGCCGGGATGCCGAAATCGCGGGTCAGTATCTCGGCGACGGATTGCGCCCGCCGATCCGACAGCGAGAGGTTGTCGACATCGGTGCCGACCGCGTCGGTATGGCCCTCGACCAGGAAGACCTCGTTGGGCGCGCGCTCGACCGCCTGGCGTACCGCGTCGGCGATGACCCGCAGGCGCCCGGCCTGATCAGGTGTGACCGTCCAGGAGCCGGAGTCGAAGTTGATCGTATCGATGTCGACGCTGCGCATATGGGCGCGCAGATCGGGCGAGTAGCGGACCTCGTCCAGCGTATAGCGGCGCGGCACCGGCGCGACCGGCGGCGCGGTGATCGTCTCGTAGATCAGCCGCTCGTCGGCGCGTTCGGCATCGACGATGTAGCGCTCGCGCGGGATGCGCAGCGGCGGCGGCGGCAACTCGACGACCTCCTCGGCGAAGCGGGCCTGCGGCCCGTCGCGGCGGACATTGTCGATGATGACGAATTCGCCGCCGTCGCGCTCGCGCCGCGAGCGGCGGATCAGCCGGCCCTCGGCATCGGTCACCGTGACGATCTGCGTGCCGTCCGGGCGATCATAGATCGTAACGGTCTCCTCGCCGCGTCGCTCGCTGCGGGTGTCGAGGCCGAGATCGCGGAAGCGCTGCGTCTCGTCGCGGCGGATGATGACGCGATCGTCGTCGCCGCGGATGATGGTGCGGCCGGGCTCGCGGATGATGGTGACGTCGCCCTCGCGCGTCTCCTGCCGCCGGCTGCGGATGTCGTCGAGCCGATTCGCGCCCTGCGTCGCCATGATGCCGCCGATCGCGGCGGCGCCGAGACCGATCGCGGCCGCGCCACCGAGGCCGATGCCGCCGCGCCGGCCCTGTCGGTCAGGCGCGGGCTGGCCTGGCGCACCGGGCTGCGGCTGGACCTGTCCGGGCG
>NZ_LNCQ01000051.1:0-7904 GCF_002831785.1 Allobosea sp. FBZP-16
CTCGATCAGGCGGCCGAGCGCGATCAGGCCCCGCGCCGCCGGCGGCAGCACGGACGGGTCGACGAGCGCGAGCGCGCCCTCGCGCGCCAGCACGAAGCCGACCCGCGCCGAGCGGGCGAGATGGGCGAGCGCGGAGATCATGCCGATAGCAACGCGGAACGCGCCTTCCCCGTCATGGTCGGGCTTGTCCCGACCATCCACGTCTTCCTACGGGCAGCGCGGAGTTCAAGACGTGGATGCTCGCCACAAGGGCGAGCATGACGGCGTTGGGCAGTCACGGCCTCAGCCTCACTCACAGCTTCCAGCCGGAATGCAGCGCCACAACCCCGCCGGTCATCGGCGTGAAGCTGGCACGACGAAAGCCGGCGTCCGCGATCATGTTGGCGAAGACCTGCGGACGCGGGAACTTGCGGATCGACTCGACCAGGTACTGGTAGGGCTCGGATTCGCCCGTCACCATCCTGCCCATCGGCGGGATGACGTTGAACGAATAGGCCTCGTAGATCTTGTCGAGGACAGGCACGTCGACATGGCTGAACTCGAGGCAGAGGAAACGGCCGCCGCGCTTCAGCACGCGATAGGCCTCGGCCAGCGCCTTCTCGATGCGCGGCACGTTCCGGATGCCGAAGGCGATCGTATAGGCGTCGAAGCTGTTGTCCGGCAGCGCCAGCTCCTCAGCATTGCCCTGGACGAAGCGGATGCGCTCATCCTCCGGAAAGCGCTTGTTCGCGCGCTCGCGGCCGACGGCCAGCATCTCGGCGTTGATGTCGAGCACGGTGACATCGGTCTGCGGGCCGCCCTCCTCCAGCACCTTGAAGGCGACGTCGCCGGTGCCGCCGGCAACGTCGAGATGATGGAAGGCCCGGTCGCGCGGCGGCTTCAGCGCGGTGAGCAAAGCTTCCTTCCAGACACGGTGCAGCCCGGCCGACATCAGGTCGTTCATCAGGTCGTAGCGGCCGGCGACCTTGTGGAAGACGTCGTCGACCTTGGCCTGCTTCTCGCCGAGCGGCACGTTCTCGAAGCCGAAATGGGTGGTGTCGGAGGCTGCTGTCACGGTTGGGCCGCTCTTGTGTTCGGGTGAGGCGATGAATAGCGAAAGCGTCGGGGCTTGTCGCGGGCCCTCTCGACGCATGCTGAAGAGCCGATGCCATGCCTGAACTTCCCGAGGTCGAAACCGTCCGGCGCGGCTTGGAGCCCGCCATGCTCGGCGAGCGCTTCGCACGCGTCGAGCAGAATCGGCCCGATCTGCGCTTCCCCCTGCCCGAGCGCTTCGCCGAGCGCCTGACCGGCCGGCGCATCGAGGCGCTGTCGCGGCGGGCGAAATACCTGATAGCCGATCTCGACGACGGGCAGGCGCTGGTCATGCATCTCGGCATGAGCGGGCGCTTCATCGTCGAAGCTCCAGGCACGAAGCCGACGGAGCCCGGCGCCTACTACAACGAGATCGGCCGGCACCTGATCCACGACCATGTCGTCTTCCATCTCGGCTCGGGCGCCCGCGTCACCTACAATGACGTCCGCCGCTTCGGCTTCATGGATCTGCTGCCCCGCGCGGGGCTCGAAACCTCCAAGCATTTCGCCGGGATGGGCATCGAGCCGCTCGGCAACGAGCTCTCGGGCGACTTGCTGGCAAAACTGTTCTCCGGAAAGATCGCACCGCTGAAGGCGGCGCTACTCGACCAGCGCCTGATCGCCGGCCTCGGCAATATCTATGTCTGCGAGGCGCTGTTCCGCGCCGGCCTGCATCCCGAAGCCGAGGCTGGCTCGCTGGCGACGCCGACCGGCAGGCCGCGCGACAAGGCGCATCTGCTGGCGCAGATCATCCGCGATGTGCTGGAGGAGGCGGTCGCCGCTGGTGGCTCGACCTTGCGCGACTTCGCCCATGCCGACGGCTCGCTCGGCTATTTCCAGCATCGCTTCAAGGTCTACGACCGCGAGGGTGACGCTTGCGTCACGCCGGGCTGCGGCCATCTCGTCAAGCGTCTCGTGCAATCCGGCCGCTCGACCTTTTATTGCGAGAGCTGCCAGAAGCGGGGCTGAGGATCATGCCGGACACGCCTCGGCCGCCCGGCAGGATCATCCTGCTCAACGGCGCCTCCAGCAGCGGCAAATCCTCGCTGGCGCGCGCCGCCCAGGCCCGGATCGAGGAGCCGTTCTGGCACATCTCGATCGACCATCTGCGCGATTCGGGCGTGCTGCCGACCGCGCGCATCCGCTCCGGCGAGTTCCAGTGGACCGCGATGCGCGACGCCTTCTTCGAGGGCTTCGAACAGTCGCTGCTCGCCTATGTCCGCTGCGGCAACAATCTGATCGTCGAGCACATCATGGAGAGCCGCGCCTGGCTGCTGCGTCTGGCCGGACTTCTGGCGGGGCAGGACGTATTCTTCGTCGGCCTGCATTGCGATCTCGGCGAGCTGGAGCGACGCGAGGCCGCCCGCGGCGACCGGCGAATCGGCGATGCCCGCCGCGACTTCCACCAGGTCCACAGCTATTGCCGCTACGATGCCGAGCTGGATTCGGCCGTCGCGCCCGAGGCCAATGCCGACAGGCTGATCGCCGCCTGGCGTTCGCGCGCGACGCCCTCGGCCTTCCAACGCCTGCTCGCCGAGGCCGGGCCAGCCGTCTGATCAGGCGTTTTCGATGAAGCGCGCGAGGTTCTCCAGCGTCGAGCGCAGGCCGGCATCGTGATCGGCCTTGCCGATGCCCGCGGGAACGTTTTCGCACAGCACCGTCACCTCGGTGCCGTCGCGCACCTCCTTGAAGCGCCAGGTCATCGTCATCGTGCCGGCGAAGGCCGGGTCATGCGAGACGAAGCCGACCTCCCAGACGATGCGCTCGCCAGGATCGAGCGCGACGAAGCGACCTTCGACGATGTCGCTATCGGCCGTGGCCTTGCCGGGAGCCCCGCTTGGATCGTCATAGGTCAGGACCATGCGGTAACTGCCGCCCGGATGCGGCTCGAAGCGCTCGATCTTCGCCCGCATCCCCTTCGGCGGCAGCCAGCGCGACAGCACGGCCGGGTCGGCGAAGGCATTGTAGACCGCCCCGGGCGAGGCCTTGACGAGGCGCGAGGCGGTATCGGTTCGGGTTTTGCCGGTCATGCGCACCTCCTGCTCGGCGGCCGTGCCTGATCAACGCGCGAGGTGGCCCAAGGGGACCAACTGCGGCGACTAGCCTTTCACCACGCTCCTGAATGCGGCCGAAAGCGCGGCGAGGGCATCGCGCGGGCGCCCATCCCTGACCCGCGTGTGCAGCAGGATCGGCAGGCGGGGCAAATCGGGCAGACCGAGCCTTTGTCCGACATCGACCGCGCCGAAGGGCAGCATGCGCGGCGCCAATGCTGCGATCCCGAGCCCGGCGGTGACGGCAGCCACGACCGCCGTGACGCCACCGCCGACGAAGCTCTCCGTCCAGGATATGCCGGCCTCGTCAAGGAAGCGCCCGGCGATCACGCGCACGCCGCACGGCTCGGCCATGGTGGCGACCGGCAGCGGCTCGCCCGGGCGATGCTGCCAGCTTGGCGCCGCGAACCAGCCGAACTTCTCGTCGGCAAGCTGCTCGCCATCGCTGCGCCCGGCATGCAGGCGCACGATCACCGTGTCGAGCTCACGCCGGTCGAAGCTCTGGAGCAGTTCACTGGACGTCCCGATCTTGATCTCGATCACCAGCTGCGGGTCCTGCGCGTTCATGCGCGCGATCAATGCCGGGAGGTCCGGCCCCGCGACATGGTCGCTGATGCCGATGACCAGCCGCTCTCGGGCTGAGACGAAGGCGGACAGCGCGCGCTCATGCACCTCCAGGAGCTGGCGGGCATGGTCCAGGAAGGCCGCGCCGCGCACCGAGAGCTCGACATGCCGCGGCGTACGCTCGACGAGCCGGCATCCCAGCCGCTGCTCGAGGCGCTTCAATTTCAGGCTGACGGCAGCCTGCGTCGTCCGCATCGCCTCGGCGGCGCGCGTGAAGCTGCCGAGATCGACGATGCGAACGAAAGCCTGGACGGAATCGAGGTCGAGCGGAGGCTGCGTCATTTTAATTCGTTATAGCTGAAATCAAGGTCGATAGCGTTCAAAAATAGCTGGGTTGTCGCTAGCGTCAAACCAGTACGAACGCCCTTGGCGACGGCCGGCGCCGCTCACGGGGGAAAGCAGGAGCAGTTTGCGATGACGAAGACCAGGGAGCCCGCGGTCGACGGCTCGTCCGTGGCGGAGCTGACCGAAGCGATCGAGACCTATTTCGACCTGATGTATGACTGCGACACGTCCCGCCTCGAGCAAACCTTCGCGCCCACGGCCCAGCTGCACGGCTTTCGCGACGGCAAGTTGATGGCGTGGCCGATGCCGGTCTACCGCGACATTCTCGACAAGCGCCAATCGCCGAAGTCGGTCAACGCCGAGCGCGCGGACGAGATTCTGTTCATCGACTTCGCCTCCACGACGCAGGCGATGACGAAAGTGCGAGTGAGGGTCAACACGATGGTGTTCGTGGACCACCTGACCTGGCACCGGATCGACGGTACCTGGCTGATCACCTCGAAGGGATTTCATGTCGAATCGCAGGACGGGCCACCGATCTAGAGGTCTCGCGCCGAACTGCCTGCGCCGAGGCTCGCATCGCGCCGTGCGTCCGCGCGCATGGACCACGGCCCGGGTGGCCGCTATTCCTGGCCCGGACACAGCGCATTGGGAGGCTGCCATGGCTTATGAGACCATTCTCGTCGAGGTGAAGGGCAAGGTCGGCGTCATCACGCTGAACCGGCCGCAGGCCCTGAACGCGCTGAACGTCCAGCTCATCGCCGACATCAACGCGGCGCTCGACGGCTTCGAGCGCGACGACAATATCGGCTGCATCGTCATGACCGGCTCGGAGAAGGCCTTCGCCGCCGGCGCCGACATCAAGGCGATGCAGGAGCGCAGCTATCCCGGCACCTATCTCGACGACAAGTTCGCCGACTGGGACCGGATCGGCCAGCGCCGCAAGCCGATCATCGCCGCAGTCGCGGGCTTCGCGCTCGGCGGCGGCTGCGAGCTCGCGATGATGGCCGACTTCATCATCGCCGCGGACAACGCCAAGTTCGGCCAGCCCGAGATCAACCTCGCCGTCATCCCCGGCGCCGGCGGCACCCAGCGCCTGACCCATGCGATCGGCAAGGCCAAGGCGATGGACCTTTGCCTCACCGGTCGCTTCATGGACGTGAACGAGGCCGAGCGCGCCGGGCTGGTCGCCCGTGTCGTGCCGCTCGCCGAGCTGATGACCGAGACGCTGAAGGCGGCCGAGCAGATTGCCTCGAAGTCGCTGCCCTCGCTGCTGTCAGCGAAGGAATCGGTCAATCGCGCCTTCGAGACGACGCTGGCCGAGGGCCTGCGCTTCGAGCGCCGTGTCTTCTCGGCGCTGTTCGGCACGCACGACCAGAAGGAAGGCATGGCCGCCTTCATCGAGAAGCGGAAGCCCGAATTCAAGAACTACTGAGGCCACAGGCCCCGGCAGCCCCGCGGCATGCATGGCCAGGGCCAATTTCTTTCACTTGAAAGGGCCGCGGCGCTGCTGGACCATGGCTGCTCACTCTGAAGAGCACGCAGGATACGCCATGACTGCCGCAGCCCGCTCCCTCACCGACGGCATCGCGCTGCCGAGCTATGCCGATGTCGAAGCGGCGGCACAGCGCATCGCCGGCGTCGCGCATCGGACGCCGGCGCTGACCTCGCGCACCGCCAATGAGCGCACCGGTGCCAATCTCGTCTTCAAGGCCGAGAACCTGCAGCGCATGGGCGCCTTCAAGTTCCGCGGCGGCTACAATGCCATCGCGGCGCTGACGCCGGAGCAGCGCAAGGCCGGCGTGCTGACCTATTCCTCCGGCAACCATGCCCAGGCGATCGCCTATGCCAGCAAGCTCACCGGCACTCCGGCGACGATCATCATGCCGCTCGACGCGCCCGCGGCGAAGGTCGCCGCGACCAAGGGCTATGGGGCCGAGGTCGTCACCTATGACCGCTATAGGCAGGACCGACTCGAGCTGGGCGACCGGCTGGCGGCCGAGCGCGGGCTGACGCTGATCCCGCCCTACGACCATCCCGACGTCATCGCCGGCCAGGGCACGGCGACGAAGGAGCTGATCGAGGAGGCCGGCGAGCTCGACGTGCTGCTGGTCTGTCTCGGCGGCGGCGGGCTCCTCGCCGGCGCGCTGCTGGCGGCGAGGGCGCTCAATCCCGGCTGCAAGGTCTACGGCGTCGAGCCCGAGGCCGGAAATGACGGCCAGCAGTCGCTGCGCAAGGGCGAGATCGTCAAGATCGACGTGCCCAAGACCATCGCCGACGGCGCCCAGACCGCCTTCCTCGGCAATTACACCTTCCCGATCATCCGCGATCTCGTCGAGGATATCGTCACCGTACCGGACGCCGCCCTCGTCGCGGCGATGCGCTTCTTCGCCGAACGGATGAAGCTCGTGGTCGAGCCGACCGGCTGCCTTGCGGCGGCAGCCGCCTTCACCGGCGCAGTTCCGGTTCAGGGCAAGCGCGTCGGCGTCATCCTGAGCGGCGGCAATGTCGACCTCGCCAGCTTCGCCCGTTTCGTCGGCGAGGGCGCGTGAGCGAGATCGAGACGATCCTGTCGCCCGATGTCCCGGCGCCGGCGGGGCATTATGCGCAGGCCGTCGCCTACAACGACCTGGTCTTCGTCTCCGGCCAGCTCGCGCCGCGCCCCGACGGTAGCCATACCGCCGGCGAGCCCTTCGCGGTGCAGGCACGCCAGGCGCTCGACAATCTCCTCGCCGTGCTCGCCGCCGCCGGCTGCGGCCCGGCCGATGTGCTGAAAGTCACCGCCTATCTGGTCGGCGCGGCGCATTGGCCGGCGTTCAATGCGATCTATGCCGAGGCGTTCGGGCCGCATCGGCCGGCGCGCGCCGTCGTCCCGGTACCGGAGCTGCACCATGGCTACCTCGTCGAGATCGAGGCCGTGGCGGTCCGCCGCAAGGCGGGTTGAAAACGTCAGCGATTCCGGCGTTGACGCCAAGCGCTGCAGGAACTATAGGGTCGGGCCTCGCGGCGGTCTTGCTCCGGCAGGACCGTCGCTCGCATTTTCAACTGAAGGTCCGTGGTCGTGCCAGCCGGCGATAGCCAGGCGCTCACCGCGATGAGGACGAGGACAGACCATGGCCAATACGACTTCGGCCAAGAAGGCCGCGCGCAAGATCGTACGGCGCACCGAAGTGAACAAGGCGCGCCGCAGCCGCGTGCGCACCTTCCTGCGCAAGGTCGAGGAGGCGATCGCCTCCGGCGACAAGAGCGCCGCTGCCGCTGCCCTGCAGGCTGCCCAGCCGGAGCTGATGCGGGCCGCACAGAAGGGCGTGGTTCACAAGAACACCGCGTCGCGCAAGGTTTCGCGTCTCGCACATCGTATCGGTGCGCTGGCTTCCTGATCGCCGTTCATCAGAGCGGATTTGCGAGCAGTTTTCGACCCGGCCGAAAGGCCGGGTTTTTGTTTGCCTGGGAGCTTGCGCGAGGCGCCCCGATGCCGCCGCGCAACACCCGCTGTCAACGGTGATTCCGCAATCTTTCCACGCCTTTACGGTCTTGACTTCAAGGCCGATTTAGAGGTCGGAGATCGTCCCGCCCGGGACTTTTGACCGCACAAAATTCCTCCATATTTTTCATCATCTTAGTGGGCAAAGCAATTCAGCTGGGTGAATCGCCGGGGGCCGGATGGCGCGGTGGAGGGACTCCGAAAAAAAAGATTCGGAGCCGGCACGAGACCCGCCCGGTAAAGAAAAGCTTAACTTCCCCAACTGATTGCGAGACACCTTCCGGTAGGGCAGACACTGGTCGCAGCGCCCCTCCACCACGCAGCCGGCTGAGGGGGATATTGCCCCCGTTCGAGGCCGCCCTGTAAGGTCCTTTTCATCGGCGGGCGGG
>NZ_LNCQ01000051.1:8026-82034 GCF_002831785.1 Allobosea sp. FBZP-16
AATGCGCTTCTATGTCTCAAAGATTTAAAGGCCTGGAAATTAGTCATAGCCGCGGCCGATCTTTTTAGAGCGCGCGGCTCTACCTCGAAAAGCGTTGGGAGACCTCGCTTCGCGGCTTTCGTGCCGCCGGAGGCGGGCAGCGTTTTTCTCGATGAACAGATCACTGCATGGCCAACCTCGGAAAACGCGGTGGCAACATGCACGACAATGGAATGGGGCAATTGGAATGTTCGAGCGGATCGAGACTGGCAATCTGGTTGAGGCTGCGGCCACCCCTGTGGTGACCAGTCTTGCCCCGACTGAGCCGGCGAGCGTCGCCGGGGCCAAGGACCGGTGGGACAGGGTCCGCCGGCGCCTGCGCGCCGAACTCGGCGAGGACGTCTTCTCGAGCTGGTTCGCGCGCGTCGAGATCGGCGCGGTCGTCGAAGGTGTCGCCCATCTCACCGTGCCGACCCGCTTCCTGAAGAGCTGGCTCGAAGCCCATTATGCCGAGCGCCTGCGGGCGCACTGCATGGCCGAGCTCGATGCGCCCAACGGCGTCGCCCTTTCGGTGCGCCAGGTGGCGAGAGAGAGCAGCGAGCCCTGCCAGGACCTCTCGGCACAGCGGGCGCGCCCGGCCCAGGCTCGCCCGGCCACCCCGATGTCGGATGTCGCCCCCGCCTCGGCCGCCACTCCGGCGAGCGATCGCGACCCCATGGACGCCTGCGGCACGCTCCTCGACCGGCGCATGACCTTCCAGAGCTTCGTCGTCGGCAAGTCGAATGCGCTCGCCTTCGCCGCCGCCGAGCGGATTTCGGCGGCGCCCGCCGGCTCGACGCCCTATAACCCGCTCTATCTCCATGCCGGTGTCGGCCTCGGCAAGACGCATCTGATCCAGGCGATCGCCCAGGATGCGCGCCAGCACGGCAAGCGCGTCGCCTATTTCACCGCGGACCGCTTCATGTACGGCTTCGTCGCCGCGCTGAAGTCGCAGACGGCGCTCGCCTTCAAGGAGAAGCTGCGCGGCATCGACCTTTTGATCGTCGACGACGTCCAGTTCATCCAGGGCCGCTCGATCCAGCAGGAATTCGGCCACACGATCAACGCGCTGATCGATGCCGGCAAGCAGATCGTCGTCGCCGCCGACCGGCTGCCGACCGATCTGGAGGCGCTCGACGAGCGCATCCGCTCCCGGCTCGCCGGCGGCCTCGTCGTCGAGATCGGCGAGCTCGACGAGGCGCTGCGGGTCAAGATCCTGACCACCCGCCTCGACGGGCTGAAGGCCGCCCATCCGAGCTTCCACGTCAATCCGGACGTGATCGCCTATGTCGCCAAGCTCGTCGCCACCAATGGTCGCGATCTCGACGGCGCCGCCAACCGCATCCTGGCGCATGCGACGCTGACCGGCGCCAGCGTGACGATGGAGACGGCGGAAGCGGCGATCCGCGATCTCGTCCGGACGCGCGAGCCGCGCCGGGTCAAGATCGAGGACATCCAGAAGCTGGTCGCGACCCGCTACAATGTCAGCCGCGCCGACATCCTGTCGGAGCGCCGGACAGCGGCGGTGGTCAAGCCGCGCCAGATCGCGATGTATCTCGCCAAGGCGCTGACGCCACGCTCGCTGCCCGAGATCGGACGCCGCTTCGGCGGGCGCGACCACACCACCGTGCTGCATGCGGTGCGCAAGATCGAGAAGGCCATCGTCGAGGACCGTCTCCTCCATGACGAGGTCGACCTCCTGAAGCGCATGCTGCAGGAGTGAGCCTCGGGCGGCCACTCTTGCGTTAACTGTGCAGGCGGGCGCGCGCGCCCTTGCGCGCGGCCCGGCCGTCCGGCAATGTCGCGGGCCACCTTTCTGCCTGCCGGCTCGCCGCGGGCGCCAGCATGCCAGAAGACGCCATGAAGGTTACGGTCGAACGCTCCACGCTCCTGAAGTCGCTCGGGCATGTCCATCGTGTCGTCGAGCGGCGCAACACGATCCCGATCCTGTCGAATCTCCTGCTGCGCGGCAGCGAGGATGGGTTGAAGCTGAAGGCGACTGACCTCGACATCGAGGTGGTCGAGACCGTGCCGGCCGACGTGGTCGAGTCCGGCGCGACCACGGTCCCCGCGCACACGCTCTACGACATCGTCCGCAAGCTGCCAGACGGCTCGCAGGTCTCGCTGGAGACCACCGGCGAGACCGGCCAGATGGTGCTGCGCTCGGGCCGCTCCCGCTTCACCCTGCAGACGCTGCCGGAAAGCGATTTCCCGGACATCACCGCCGGCGAGATGGCGCACCGCTTCGTGCTGCCGGCCGGCGAGTTCAAGCGCCTGATCGACAAGACCCAGTTCGCGATCTCGACCGAGGAGACGCGCTACTATCTCAACGGCATCTATCTGCACGCCATCGACGTCGACGGGCGCCCGGTGCTGCGCGCCGTCGCGACCGATGGCCATCGCCTCGCCCGCGTCGACACCGCGGCCCCGCAGGGCTCGCTCGGCATGCCCGGCGTGATCGTGCCGCGCAAGGCCGTGGCCGAGATCCAGAAGCTGCTGGAGGACGGCGAGAGCGAGGTCCAGATCGAGCTCTCCGCCACCAAGATCCGCGTCGCCACGGCCGAGGTCGTGCTGACCTCCAAGCTGATCGACGGCACCTTCCCCGACTATCAGCGCGTCATCCCCTCCGGAAACGACAAGCTGCTCACCGTCGACCGGGGCGATTTCGCGGCCTCCGTGGACCGCGTCTCGACGATCTCGTCCGAGCGTGGCCGCGCCGTGAAGCTCTCCATGGCCGATGGCCGGATGACGCTCTCGGTGACCAATCCCGATTCCGGCTCGGCGACCGAGGAGATCGAGGTCGACTACGACGCCGGCCCGCTCGATATCGGCTTCAACGCGCGCTATCTGATGGACATCGCCGCCCAGCTCGACGGCGACACTGCGCTGCTCAAGCTCGCCGACCCGGGCTCGCCGACGGTGATCCAGGACCGCGAAGGCGCTTCGGCCCTCTATGTGCTGATGCCGATGCGGGTCTGATCCCGCGAGCGCATCTTGACCGCGGTCGCACGCCTAACGCTGCAGAATTTCCGCTCCTATCCAACCCTCGATCTCGCGATCGAGGGTCGGCTCGTTGCGCTGTGCGGCGAGAACGGCGCCGGCAAGACCAATCTGCTCGAAGCCCTGTCGCTGTTCGCGCCCGGGCGCGGCCTCAGGCGCGCCGACCTCTCCGACATGGTGCGCCAGCCGGGCGATGGCGGCTTCGCCGCCTCGATCGGTCTCGCCGATGACGGGGCGCGGCTCGGCATCGGCCTGGAGCCGCCCGATGCCGAGGGCCGGCGGGCCCGGATCGCCCGGATCGACGGCGCCCCGGCCGGCTCGGCGCTGGCCTTCAGCGATTATGTCAGGCTGGTCTGGCTGACGCCCGATCTCGACGGGCTGTTCCGCGGCGCCGCCGGCGATCGCCGCCGCTTCCTCGACCGGCTGGTGCTGGCGGTCGATCCCGGGCATGGCACGCGCTCGAATGCGCTGGAAAAGGCGCTGCGCTCGCGCAACCGCATCCTCGACGAGAGCCCGCACCAGCAGCGCTGGCTCGACGCGGTCGAGCGCGAGATCGCCGAGCTCGGCGTCGCCGTCGCGGCCGCACGCGCCGAGACCGTGGCCCGGCTCTCCGCCATCATCGCGCAGACCGCGGACGAGACCTCGCCCTTCCCGCAGGCCGAGATCGCACTGGAAGGTGAGATCGACGCTCTGGTCGCGACCTTGCCGGCGCTCGACGCCGAGGATCGCTATCGCGAGCTCCTGCGGGAGATGCGCCCGCGCGACAAGGCGGCAGGGCGCACCCTCGCCGGCCCGCAGGCTTCCGATCTCGCCGTGCGCCATGCCGCCAAGGATATCCCGGCCGGACAGGGCTCGACCGGCGAGCAGAAGGCGCTGCTGATCGGGCTGGTGCTCGCTCATGCCCGTCTGGTCGCGAGGATGAGCGAGCTGCCGCCGCTCGTCCTGCTCGACGAGGTCGCCGCCCATCTCGATCCGCGCCGGCGGGCGGCGCTCTATGGAGCGCTGGCCGAGCTCGGCTGCCAGGTCTGGATGACCGGCGCAGACCCGGCCCTGTTCGGCGATCTCCCGGCCGGAGCCCAGCGTTTGCTGGTCACGCCGGGCGAGGTCCGCCCCGTCTCCTGACAGCATTAGGGCGGCGATGCGTCAGAATCGCTGATCAGCACCATCACGCTTGCCGATAAGACGCGGGATCGGCTTGCTGCTAGCATGGCGCCAACAACGTCTTTTTGGGGAGCAACGCTCGATGGATCTCGCCGGGCTTCTGGTTTTCGCCGGTGTCTATTTCCTCGCCGTCGCCTCGCCGGGGCCAGGCATCGCGGCGATCGTGGCGCGCTCGCTCTCGACCGGCTTCCGGCGGGCCGTGCCCTTCGTGCTGGGCATCGCAGCCGGCGACCTGGTCTGGCTGGCCTTCTCGGCGCTCGGCCTGTCCGTGCTGATGCAGAACTTCCACGGCCTGTTCCTGATCATCAAGTATGCCGGCTGCGCCTATCTCGTCTATCTCGCCTGGAAGCTCTGGACCGCGCCGGTGAGGAGCCTGGAAGACCAGCCGGCGATGCGCGGCGAGGGTATCCGCCTCTTCCTCGGCGGCGTCGCGCTGACGCTCGGCAATCCCAAGGTGATGGTGTTCTTCGTCTCGATCCTGCCGCTGATCGTCGATCTGCAGGCGATCACGCCGCTGGCCTTCGCCGAGGTCGCTGTGCTGACCATGCTGATCATCAACACCACCCTGCTCGGCTATGCCTTCGCCGCCGACAGGGCGCGCCGGCTGGTGGCGAGCCCGCGCACCATGCGCCGGATCAACCGCGTCACCGGCGGCGTGATGGCGGGCGCCGCGGCGGCGATCGCGGCGCGTGGCTGAGATGGCGGACGAAACCACGACACAGCGCGCCATACGCCGCGAGGACTGGTCCGAGACCCCAGGCGAATGGCATGGCGAGGTGCAGGGCTTCGGCGGCGAGGTCTCGCTGATCTTCGTCCGGGCCGAGCCCGGCAAGGGGCCGAGGCTGCACAGCCATCCCTATCCCGAGACCTTCATCGTGCGCGCCGGGCGGGCGCTCTACACGATCGGTGACCAGGAAATCGAGGCCGGACCCGGGGAAATCCTGGTCGTGCCGGCCGGCGTGCCACATAAATTCCGCAGCCTCGGGCCGGAGGTACTGGAATCGATCGACATCCACGCCAGCGAGCGCTTCGTCACCGACTGGCTGGAATAACGCTCAGCGCCCGCCGGCCGCCGCGATCAGCTTGGCGATCTCGCTTTGGCCGCGCTTGCGGGCGTGCTGGAGCGGGCTGACGCCATCCTTGTCGGCGAGATTGGGGTCGGCGCCCGCAGATAGCACGAGCCGGGCCACCTCCTGATGGCGCGGGCCGCCATCGCCGAGGATCACGATCTCCAGCAGACAGGTCCAGCCGAGATTGTTGACGTGATTCACGTCGATGCCTGATGTCAGGAGCAGCTTGGCGGTCTCGACATGGGCGCGCTCGCAGGCCGGGATCAGGGCATTGCCGCCATAGCGGTTGCGGATAGTGAGATCGGGCTTCAGCGGCAGCATCGCCGCGATGATCTCGGTGCGGCCGCTGGCGCCGGCCAGAAGCCAGGGCGTGTCCTGGTTCGACGCCTGGGCGTTGGGATTAGCGCCTGCCGCCAGCAGCGCCTTGGCGACGGCGACATGATTGCCGGCGACGGCGAGCAGGAGCGCCGTCTGACGCTGGCCATCGCGCTGTTCGATATCCGCCTTGGCGGCGATCAGGCGATTCACCGCGGCAAGATCACCACGGGCGGCCGCTTCGAGCAGGCCGGTCTGTGCTCCGCTCGCTCCGGCCATCAGCAGCACTCCCGCCAGCAACGCAGCAGCCGGCAGCGGCCGCCTCATCGCCCGCCATCGAGCAGGCGCCCGACCACCTTGGCGGTGTAGTCAACCATCGGCACGATCCGGGCATAGTTCAGCCGGGTCGGGCCGATGATGCCGACCACGCCGACGATGCGCTGGCCGCCATCGCGGAAAGGCGCGGCGATGATCGAGGAACCCGACATCGAGAACAGCTTGTTCTCCGAGCCGATGAAAATGCGCACGCCGTCGCCGGCCTCGGCCCGCGAGAGCAGGTCGATCAGTTCGGTCTGCGTCTCCAGATCGGCGAAGAGCAGGCGGATGCGCTCCAGATCCTCCTGCGCCTTCAGGTCCTCCAGCAGATTGGCCTGGCCGCGCACGATGAGATGCCGGTCGCCGGAAGGGCCGGAGCTCGTCGCTATCCCGGTCTCGACCAGCCGGGCGGTCAGTTCGTCGAGCTCGCGCTCCATCAGGGCGCGGCTGTCGGCGATCTCGCGGCGAAGCTCGTCGAGCGTCTTGCCGACGATGCGGGCATTGAGGAAGTTGCCGGCCTCGACCAGCGCCGACGCCGGCAGGCCCGCCGGCAGCGCCAGGATGCGGTTCTCGACCGTGCCGTCATCGGCGACGAGCACGGCGAGCGCGCGGCCGGCATCGAGCCGGACGAATTCGATATGGCGCAGGCGCACATTGGCCTTGGTGGTGACGACGACGCCGGCGCCGCGCGACAGGCCAGACAGCAAGGCCGAGGCCTCGGTCAGCGTCTGGTCGAGCGAGCGATTGCTGGCGGCGGCCCTGATCTGCGCCTCGATGCGGCCGCGCTCGTCCGAGGTGAGATTGCCGACCTCCATCATGCCGTCGACGAAGAAGCGCAGGCCCCGCTCGGTCGGCAGCCGCCCGGCCGAGGTGTGCGGAGCGTAGATCAACCCCGCCATCTCCAGATCGGTCATGACATTGCGCACCGTCGCCGGCGACAGCGCGATCGGCAGCAGCCGGGCGATGTTGCGCGAGCCGACCGGCTCGCCGGTGGTGAGGTAGCCGTCGACGATCTGCCGGAAGATCTCGCGCGAGCGCTGGTCGATCTCGACCAGGCCGCCGGGTGTCTCGGGGCGCGTATGGGCGCTCATTCCGTGGCGAACAACCTCAACTGCATGATCCATTGTCCCCGCTGGGCGCGGCGGGATCAAGTCCCATGGCCGCTCGCCTTGCCGCACCCCGCTTAAGCGCCTACAAGCCGCCGACTCCAAAAGACAGGAAGACACGATGAGACCCTCGAAGCGCGCAGCCGACGAGATGCGGAAGGTCACGCTGGAACGCGGCGTGGTGCGCTATGCGGAAGGCTCGTGCATGGTCACCTTCGGCGAGACCAAGGTGCTCTGCGCCGCCACAGTCGAGGAAAAGGGGCCGCCGTGGCTGCGCGGCACCGGCAAGGGCTGGGTCACCGCCGAATATTCGATGCTGCCGCGCGCCACGCATGAGCGCACCCGCCGCGAGGTCACCTCCGGCAAGCCCTCGGGCCGCACGCAGGAGATTCAGCGCCTGGTCGGGCGTTCGCTTCGCGCCGTGGTCGACCTGACCGCGATCGGCGAGCGCCAGATCGTCGTCGATTGCGACGTGCTGCAGGCCGATGGCGGCACCCGCACCGCCTCGATCACCGGCGCCTGGGTCGCGCTGCACGACGCGCTGAAATGGATGGAGGGGCGCGGCATGCTGAAAGGTGCCAATCCGCTGAAGGATCATGTCGCAGCGATCTCCTGCGGCATCGTTGCCGGCAATCCGGTGATCGATCTCGACTATGTCGAGGATTCCGGCGCGCAGACCGACGCGAATTTCGTCATCACCGGCTCCGGCGGTCTCGTCGAGGTGCAGGGCACCGCCGAGGGCGCGCCGTTCTCCGAGGAGGAGCTGCTGGCGCTGCTGAAGCTCGCCAAGGGCGGGGTGTCGAAGCTGGTGGCGATGCAGAAGGCGGCGGTGGCCTGACGCCATGACCACGAACCGCCTCCTCACCGGCAAGGTCGTGATCGCGACCCACAACCAAGGCAAATTGCGCGAAATGCGCGAGCTGCTGGCGCCCTATGGCGTCGAGCTGGTCTCGGCCGGCGAGCTTGGCTTGCCCGAGCCGGCGGAGGATGGCCACATGTTCGCCGAGAACGCCGCGATCAAGGCGGTGGCGGCGGCCAAGGCTTCCGGCCTGCCGGCTATCGCGGACGATTCCGGCGTCTGCATCGATGCGCTCGATGGTGCGCCCGGCCTGTTCTCGGCCAACTGGGCCGGGCCGGGCAAGGATTTTGCCCCGGCGCTGGCCCGTGTGCAGGCCGAGCTTGCGAAGCGCGGCGCGACCACGCCCGAGCAGCGCAAGGCGCATTTCGTCTCGGCGCTGGTGATCGCCTGGCCGGACGGGCATCAGGAATTGTTCGAAGGCCGCGTCTTCGGCACGATCGTCGAGGCGCCGCGTGGCACCGCCGGCTTCGGCTACGACCCGATCTTCCAGCCGGCCGGGCATGGCAAGACCTTCGGCGAGATGAGCGCAGAGGAGAAGCACGGCATCCCTAAGGACGGCTCGCCCGGCCTGTCGCACCGGGCCCGCGCCTTCCATGTGCTTGCCGCCGCCTGCCTGAGGGCGCCCGCTTGAGCCCTTCGGCCGCCCTTGCCGCGCGGCCCGGCGTGCCGACGCATCCGACTGCGGATGCCGGCTTCGCCGTCTATGTGCACTGGCCGTTCTGCCTGGCCAAATGCCCCTATTGCGACTTCAACTCCCATGTCCGGCACCAGCCGCCGGACCAGGCGCGCTATATCGCCGCCTTCCGCCGCGAGATCGCCCAGCGGGCCGAACTGGCGCCCGGACGCACGGTGTCCTCGATCTTCTTCGGCGGCGGCACGCCTTCGCTGATGGAGGGTGCGACGGTCGGGGCGATCCTCGATGCGATCGGTGAGCATTGGGCCGTCGATCCCGATTGCGAGGTCTCGCTGGAGGCCAACCCGACCAGCGTCGAGGCCGGGCGCTTCCGCGATTTCCGCGCCGCCGGCGTCAACCGCGTCTCGCTCGGCGTGCAGGCGCTGAACGATGCCGATCTCAAGGCGCTCGGGCGGATGCATTCGGCGCAGGAGGCGCTCGATGCGGTCGCGATCGCGCGGCGCTATTTCGAGCGCTATTCCTTCGACCTGATCTATGCCCGCTCGCCGAACCAGACACCGGCGCTGTGGCAGGCCGAGCTCGAGCTCGCGATCAGCCATGCGGCGGAGCATCTTTCGCTCTACCAGCTCACCATCGAGCCCGGCACCGCCTTCGACCAGCTCTACAGGGCCGGCAAGCTCGCCATTCCCGACCCTGATGCGGGCGCAGCGCTCTACGAGCTGACGCAGGAGATCACGGCCAAGCACGGGCTGCCGGTCTACGAGATCTCGAACCATGCAAGGCCGGGCGCGGAATGCCGGCATAACCTGATCTACTGGCACTATGGCGAATATGCCGGCATCGGGCCGGGCGCCCATGGCCGGCTGGTGACGGCGGAAGGCCGCTACGCGCAATCGACCGAGAAGCGCCCCGAGACCTGGCTGGAGCGAGTCGAGGCCGGCGGCGACGCTTTGGTCGAAAACGAGAAACTTTCGGCCGAGGCGCAGGGCGACGAGTACCTGCTGATGGGCCTGCGGCTCGTCGAAGGCATCGATCTCGACGTGTTCGAGGGGCTGGCCGGGCGCAAGCTCAACGGCAACCGCATCGGCAGCCTGATCGCCGAAGGCTTCCTCACCCGCAGGGCCAATGGCCGGCTCGCCGCGACGCCGGAAGGCGCGCTGCTGCTCGATGCGCTCGTCGCCGATCTCGCAGCGTGAGTGGCGATCCCGGCGGCAGGCGGACTCCACATCATTAAACCGATTTAGTCAGATGAGAAGCCCTGCTGGAGCAGGCCTCGTCATGCCCAGGCGGTCTCCTTCCGCCACGTCACCGCCGCAATCGGCGCTCCCGATGGCCGGGTAAGAACAGCATAAGTTCAACCCAGGGAGGTCACCGATGCAGCAACGCATGATCGATGAATCACGCCCCACCTTGTCACGCCGCCGCCTGTTGCAGGTTGCCGGCGCAGGAGCCCTCGCCGCTGCCGCCGATACGGCCCTGGCGCAGGCTCCGGCTGCAAGGCCCGGCCCGCCCACGACGATCACGACGCCGCCGCGCGATTTCAGCCGCGGCGGCGCGCCGACCACCTATTTCTGGGACCCGGACGTCCTCGCCGTCGATCCCGCCTTCGAAGGGCTGGCCCAGCCCAATGCCGCGATCCAGCGGCTGTGGACCGGAGCACTCTGGGCGGAAGGCCCGGCCTGGAACGCACAGGGGCGCTATCTCGTCTGGAGCGACATCCCGAACAACCGGCAGATGCGCTGGCTCGAGGATGACGGCCGCGTCAGCGTCTTCCGCACGCCATCGGGTAACAGCAACGGCAACAGCTTCGATTTCCAGGGCCGGCAGCTCTCCTGCGAGCATCTCAACCGCCGCGTCGTGCGCTACGAGCTCGACGGCTCGGTGACGATCCTCGCCGACAAGTTCGACGGCAAGCGGCTGAACTCGCCGAACGATATCGTCCAGCATCCCGATGGCAGCTACTGGTTCACCGACCCGCCCTATGGCGGCCAGCTCTATGAGGGCGCGCCCGATGCGGCCGGCGGGCCGAGCAACACCAGCGGCAAGATCAATCCCCGGCTCGGCCAGCCGCCCGAGATCGGCTTCTACAAGCGCGAGCTGCCGACGAATTGCTATCGCATCGATCCCAGCGGCCGCGTCGATCTCGTCGTCACCGAGCAGCAGGTCCCCGATCCGAACGGCTTATGCTTCTCGCCGGACTACAAGAAGCTCTACATCGCCTCGACCGGCAAGGGCCCTGGCGATACCGGCCCCGGCGGCAAGGGCGACATCCACGTCTTCGACGTCGGCACCGACAACAAGCTTACCAACGGCAAGCTGTTCTCCGACTGCATGGTCGACGGGGTGAAATGCGGGCCTGACGGACTGCGCTGCGACGTGCAGGGCAATCTCTGGGCCTCCAGCAATGCCGGGCGCGCGGTCGGCTACAACGGCGTGCTCTGCTTCAACCCGGAGGGCAAGCTGATCGGCCGCATCCGGCTGCCGGAGGTCTGCGGCAATGTCTGCTTCGGCGGACCCAAGCGCAACCGACTGTTCATGGCGGCGAGCCAGTCGATCTATGCGCTCTATCTGGGCACGCAGGGGGCCGGGCCGGGCTGAGCGCCCGGCTCAGGCCTCACTCTGCTCGGGCTCGGGCCGGTCCTGCTCCGCGGGATCGGCCTCGACCTTCGCCTCCGGCTTCTCCTGCCCGGCATAGAGCTTGGGGAGATAGGTCTCGTACCAGGCCTTCAGCTCCGCCAGCGCCGGTTGTTCGAGATTGCGGCGCAGGTAAGCCTCGATCCGTGGCAAGTGCTTGAGATAGCCCGGCTTGCCGTCGCGGCGGTCAAGCCTCGCGAAGATGCCGGCGATCTTGGTGTTGCGCTGGGCGCCGAGGATGGCATAGGCGCGGGCGAAGCCCGGCACGTCGAAATGGGGATCGGTGCCACGCCGCGCCCCCGCATAGGCGGCGAGCAGGCGCAGCTCCAGCGCCGCCGGCACATCGACGCGCGCGTCCTGGCCGAGCGAGACGAGATCATAGGCGGGGTGGCCGAGCACGGAGTCCTGGAAATCGATCAGGCCGAGCCTGGCATGGCCGACGCGATCGGGGAGCCAGATCAGGTTCGGCGAATGATAGTCGCGCAAGGTCCAGGTCGCCGGCGTCTCGAAGAGCTCGTCGAACAGCTTGTCCCAGATGCGGCTGAACTCGGCCCGCGTCACCGCCGGCAAGGTGACGCCGGCGATGTGCGGGGCATACCAGTCGAGCACCAGCTCGGTCTCGATGGCAAGCGCCTCGCGGTCATAGTCGGGCATGACATGATCGCGCCCTTCGACCACCGGCAGAATCGTCGGCAGGGCATGCCGGTGCAGTTCGGCGAGCAGGCGGGCGGCGGCCTCGTAGCGATCGGGGATCGGCCCGTCGGCGCCGACGACCGGCTCGGCCCCGAGGTCCTCGATGATCAGCAGGCCGGTGACGAGATCCTGTGCCAGGATGTCCGGAGCCGAGAGGCCGAGCGAGCGCAGGGCCTTGTCCATGGCGACGAAGGCGTCGACGGTCTCGGCGAGATGGGCGATGGCGCTGTAGGGCTTGCCCTGGCGGATCGCCGGCCCATCCGGACGCGGCGGCGAGATCATCAGGATCGCGGTCTCGCCCGACGGCCTGATCAGGCGCTCATAGGCGCGGCTCGAGGCATCGCCGAGCATGAACTCGCGCCTCGCCTCGCTCCAGCCGGCTTCGTCGATCAGGCGGCGGGCACCGATCGCAAGCGCAAGCCGCTGGCGCCAGAGCACGCCGCCGGAGAGCGTCGCGATCCGGCCCTGCTCGGGGTTGTCCGGATCGACCTCCAGCACGATGTCGAGCCGCCGGCCCGCCGGGAGGCGCGTGCCGGCCCGGTCCGGCCATTCGACGATGGTCATCGCGAGGTCGAGGTCCTCGATCAGGCCGATATCGTCGAGCTCGTCGGGGCTGCGGACGCGGTAGAGATCGGCATGGAGCAGGAGCCCACGCGCGCTGTCATAGCTCTGCACCAAAGTGAAGGTCGGGCTCGGCGCTTCCAGCGCCGGATCGCCGGCGAGGCGGCGCAGCATGGCCCGCGCCAGCAGCGACTTGCCGGCGCCGAGATGTCCGGAGAGCGCGACGATGTCGCCGGTCTTGAGGATGTCGGCGATGTCCTCAGCCAGCCGGACCGTCGCGGCCTCGTTCGGCAGGATGACGGTATGGGTACCCGCCCGCGCGGCCTCGTCACTCATTCAGCGGCGTCCGAGATGCGCATGCCTTCAGGCGGGAAGACGACGGTGACACGCGTGCCCTTGCCCAGGGCGGAGTCGAGCTCGACGCGGCCGCCATGCAGCTCGACAATCGAGCGGACCATCGACAGGCCGAGCCCGACGCCGCGATGGCGCGATCCCAGCGAATGACTCTCGAAGCGGTCGAACACCTTCTCCTTGACCTCGTCCGGGATGCCGCGACCCTCGTCGGCGACGGTGATGCGGATCTCGCCGCCGAAGCGGCCGGCGCTGACGCTAATGGTCTGGCCGGGTTGCGAGAAGCCGATCGCATTGGAAAGCAGGTTGAACAGGATCTGGCGCAGGCGCTTGGGATCGGCGCGCAAGGGGCCGGTCTGGGGGGCGATGTCGACCTGCAGCCTGAGCTTGCTGTCGGCCAGGCGATCCTGCAGCCCGGTCGCGGCCTGGGCGATGCTCTTGGCGACATCGACCTCCTCGATATCGAGCGCCAGCGCGCCATTGTCGATCGAGGCGAGGTCGAGGATGTCGTTGATGATGGCGAGCAGCGCGCCGGAGGACCGGACGATGTGGCCGGTATAGTCGCGCTGCTTTTCGTTGAGCGCGCCGACCGTCTCCTCGCCGAGCAGTTGCGCGAAGCCGATGATGTTGGTCAGCGGCGAGCGCAACTCGTAGGAGACGTGGTGGACGAACTCCTCGCGAAGCCGCGAAGCGCGCTCCAGGGCGTCGTTGCGTTCGGTCAGTGCCCGCTCGACGTTCACGCCGGCGGTGACGTCGGCGAAGGTGATCAGCGTCGCGCCATCGGGCAGCGGCGTGGCCGTGCAGTCGAGCACCGTGCCGTCGCGGCGTTCCATATGGCAGCGATAATCCTCGCGCGCATCGCGCACGCCGGCGACGGCGCTGCGGATTTCGGTCCAGACCGCGTCATCCGGGAAGAGCGGGCGGCTCAGGGTCACGACCTCGTCGATATGCGGCGCCGCGGCTGCGCGCTCCGGGGTGAGCTTCCAGAGCTGGGCGAAGGCCGGATTGGAGAGCTTGAGGCGCCCGTCCGAACCGAACACCGCGACACCCTCGCGCAAGGAATCGAGTGTCTCGCGCTGGGTACGCGAGAGCGCGTTGAAGCGCGATTCCAGGGTGAAGCGCTCGGTCTCGTCATCGAAGAGATAGGTGACGCCGCCCTGCGGGTTCGGGCTGGCGACGACATGCACGGTGCGCCCATCGGGCAGGTACCACCAATCCTCGCTGGCGCGCGTCGCGGTATAGGCGGCGTGGACCTGCGCCTTCCAGGTGCGGTAGTCGCCGAGCTCGGGCAGGCGGCGCTCGGTGCGCAGGCGGTCGAGGATCTCGCCATCCGTCGGATTGGAGTCGAGGAAGCCCGGGTCGAGCGACCAGAGCGCCTCGTAGCCGCTGTTGCGGTAGACCAGGCGCTGCGAGGCGTCGAAGACGGCGACCCCGGTCTTCAGCCGGTCGAGCGTGCGCACATGCGCGTCCATCTGGCGCTGCAGGTCGGCACGGACCGCCTCCAGCTCGCTCATGTCGGTGGCGATGCCGGCATAGCCCGACGGCGTCGGCGTCTCCATGACGTCGACGATGCGGCGCTGGCCGGCCATAACGACGGGCGCGCGCAGCTGGAAGACGCGCCCGTCCTTGCGGGCCTTGGCCGCCGCCTCGCGCTCGCTGCGATCGAACAAATCGAGCCCGGCCGTGACCGCCTGCTGGCAATCGGCGGCCTCGACGGCACGGGCATAGGCCGCGTTGACCCAGGTCAGGCGGCCGTCGGTCGCGCGCATCCAGACCGGCTGAGGCACGCCGGCGAGCAAGGTCGTGAGCGCGGCATGGTCGGTGGCGAGCTTGCCGAGCTCATTCTCCAGCGCCAGCGCCCGCGCCCGTTCGCCGCCGACCTCGCGCAGGCGGATCACGGCGCGACCGGCGACGGGCCGGCCTTCCGCATCGACGAAACGCCCCGCCTTGGCCCTGAAGGTGAAGGAGAAGGCCTCGCCGCGCTCCTTGAGGGCCTCGGTCGCCAGCTCGAGGCGCTTGGCCTCCGCCGGCGGCGCCCACGTGCCGTATGCCAGCGCCGGGGCGGGGCCGCCAATGCCGAGAAAGCCGCTGTCGCCCTCCACCACCGGGCTCGCCTTCGGCCCGTCCCAGCTCAGCACGACCTGCCGGTCGCTCGCGAGCAGGGCACTGAGCCGCTCCTGATGGCCGCGCGCCGCTTCCAGCCCGGCGGCGAGCTCGCCTTCCCGGCGGGTCCAGCGCGAGCGCTCACGGACATAGAGGATCGAGGTGGTGGTGGCGAAGACGACGAGGCCGACGAAAATCAGGGAAAGTCCGCCAGTGCTCAGCCAGTCCGCCCGCAAGGGCAGCAGCGCCTCGGCCTGCGCGAGAGCCGGAGCCGGCGCAGCGCCGGCAAGCCCGGGCAGAAGGAGGCGGACCACTCCGTTCATCTCCCGCCCGACCTGCCTTGCCCGTCTCATTCTCGCATCCGTCCTGTTCCAGGCCAATCTTCCGGTCGCAGCCGGCCGGTCGCGGCCAACGCGACAACCGGCCATGGCTCCCTCCAGGGATCCACGCCCGCAACCCGCAAAGCCACCGCTGCACGAAACCGGGCGCCACATGCGAAGCCTGCCGGCAGCCCGAATCAGTGCCACTGTAATCACCGCACGACTCCGGCAGGAAGTGCTTAATCGACGGTAAAGGCCAAATGGCGACGGCCGGATTTGAGGTCACCAGAGGAGCGTCAACAAGTTGATGCCAGCTGCCGTCTCGCATCTATTAGTAGTATGAAAGGCTGCGGCCGGCCCCGAACGCGAAAAAGCCCGGCGCAAGGCCGGGCTTTCGAAAGATGGGCGCCTCGTCCGGGAAACCGGTTCCCGATGCGCGATGTCGCTTCGCCCGGCCGGCAGCGGCCGGACGAAGGTGTCAGTAGCGATAGAGCTCCGGCTTGAACGGGCCGGCCTGCGCGACGCCGATATACTTCGCCTGAGCGTCGTTGAGCTTGGTCAGCTTGGCGCCGACCTTGGCGAGGTGGAGCGCCGCGACCTTCTCGTCGAGGTGCTTGGGCAGGGTGTAGACCTTGTTCTCGTACTTGGCGTGATGGTTCCAGAGCTCGATCTGAGCCAGCGTCTGGTTCGAGAACGAGCAGGACATCACGAAGGACGGGTGGCCGGTCGCGTTGCCGAGGTTCACCAGGCGGCCTTCCGAGAGCAGGATGATGCGCTTGCCGTCGGGGAACTCGATCTCGTCGACCTGCGGCTTGACGTTGTCCCACTTGAAGTTCTTCAGGCCGGCGACCTGAATTTCCGAGTCGAAGTGGCCGATGTTGCAGACGATGGCGCGGTGCTTCATCGCGCGCATGTGGTCGACGGTGATGACGTCGAGGTTGCCGGTCGCGGTGCAGAAGATGTCGGCGCGCGGCGCGGCATCTTCCATGGTGACGACCTCATAGCCTTCCATCGCCGCCTGCAGGGCGCAGATCGGGTCGATCTCGGTGACGAGCACGCGGCAGCCGGCCTGGCGCAGCGAGGCGGCCGAGCCCTTGCCGACGTCGCCATAGCCGGCGACGACCGCGACCTTGCCCGACATCATCACGTCGGTGCCGCGGCGGATGGCGTCGACCAGCGACTCGCGGCAGCCATAGAGGTTGTCGAACTTCGACTTGGTGACGCTGTCGTTGACGTTGATCGCCGGGAACGGCAGACGGCCCGCCTTGGCGAGCTCGTAGAGGCGGTGCACGCCGGTGGTGGTCTCCTCGGAGACGCCCTTGATCGCGGCGCGGGTCTTGGTGAACCAGCCCGGATTGGCCTTCAGCTCGCGCTTGATCAGCGCGAAGAAGATCGTCTCTTCCTCATTGCCCGGCTTGTCGAGGAAGGCGGCGTTGCCGGCCTCGGCCTCGGCGCCGAGGATGATCAGCATGGTCAGATCGCCGCCATCGTCGAGGATCATGTTCGGCGTGCCGCCGTCGCCCCAGGTCGCGGTGCGCAGCACGTACTCCCAGTACTCTTCCAGCGTCTCGCCCTTGATGGCGAAGACCGGGGTACCGGTGGCGGCGATCGCCGCGGCGGCATGATCCTGGGTCGAGAAGATGTTGCAGGACGACCAGCGCACGTCCGCGCCGAGCTCCTTGAGGGTCTCGATCAGCACGGCGGTCTGGATGGTCATGTGCAGGCAGCCGGCGATGCGGGCGCCCTTGAGCGGGGCTTTGCCCTGGTGCTCGGCGCGGATCGCCATCAGGCCCGGCATCTCGTCCTGGGCCATGTTGATTTCCTTGCGGCCGTAATCCGCGAGGCTGATGTCCTTGACGACGTAATCCTGCTTCGACACGGGGAGGCTCCAATCGATCGTTCTTTGAATGATGGCGGCTCTCTAGCAGGGAGCCTGCCGGAAGGCAATCAAAGATATAAAGATGTCTTTATATCCGCAGCAAACCGCGCGGCAAACCCTGCTCCGAACCTCTGCTGTGGCCACCAGCCTTTTCCCGGATGCGACGGATCGAGAGGCGCCCGGTCATGAGCATTCGGAAAAAGCCGATCAGGGAACGAGCATGACGATGCGGTAGACAGACGCGGACAGCGCCGAGAGCGCGCTCCAGATCGCCGCCTATTCGCCCTCGCCGAACCGGTCGGCGACGAGCGCGCCCAGTGCCTGCAGCGCATCCTTGGCGTCGGCGCCCTTGGCGACCACGGTAATGGTCGAGCCGATGCCGGCGCCCAGGGTCAGGATGCCCATGATCGAGGTGGCGCCGACGGTCTCGCCGCAGCGAGAGACGGTGATATCGGCGTCGAACTGACTGGCGCATTGCACGAATTTCGCGGTGGCGCGGGCGTGCAGGCCCTTCTTGTTGACGATCTGGAACTCACCATAGACGGCACCGGCCGGGATCTCGACCTCGGTGCAGTCGCAATCTTCGTCGCGGATCTCGTCTTCGCGCATGCTTTGCACGCCGAACCTCACTTACCCGAACTCATTTGCCCGCGAGCACGCGGCTGGCCACCGTGATGTATTTCCGGCCCGCATCCTGCGCGCTGCTGACGGCCTCGTCGAGGGTCTTCTCCTCGCGCACGCTGGCGAGCTTGATCAACATCGGCAGATTGATGCCGGCAACGACATCGATCCGGCCCGGCTCCATCACGGAAATGGCGAGATTGGAGGGCGTACCGCCGAACATGTCGGTGAGGACGATGACGCCCTGGCCGGTCTCGACCTGCTCCACCGCCGCGATGATGTCGCGCCGACGGCCCTCCATATCGTCATCGGGGGCGATGGCGATGGTGGCCAGGTTGGCTTGCGGGCCAACGACATGCTCGAGCGCGGCGCGGAATTCCGTCGCCAGGTGCCCATGCGTAACAAGCACGAGTCCGATCATTCAGTCCCACCGAAGAGCGCCCATCGGCGCCCGGACAAGGTCGCGGTTTATGCGGCAGGTGCGAAGGATAGGCAAGGCGCTTGTCTCGAACTCGTCGAAAAGCAATTCAATCAGAGCCGGCGAACAGTGCAAGCGCCGTCAGGATCAGACGTTCGTCGCCGGCCCTCGGCAGCACGGAGAGCCGCGGCAAGGTGATGCCGGCGACGGTCTCGACCAGCGCCTCCGGCTCCGGCATGCGCTCGGGTTCGCTGCCGCAATCGATCACCAGCCGGAGCACCGCGGCGGCCAGATGCGGCTCCGGCGTCAGGCCGAGGCCACGGCGCTCGACGAGGCCCTCGATCGGCGGCACCGGCGCAGCGAGGAGGCGGCCGGCCTTGACGGCAATTTCAGTGCGATCGTCGGCGATCAGCCTGGCGAAACGGTCCTGCGATTGCGCCAGCCCGACCAGCGCCAACGCCAGGGTGGACTTACCGGCACCGGAGGGGCCGCGGATCAGGATGCCGGCCTCGCCGATCACGACGGCACTGGCATGCAGGCGAAGCGGAGGCGCCGCGCTCATGCCGGCTGCGCCGCGGCCGGCAGGCGCACGATGAAGCGGGCGCCGAGCCGCTTGTCCTCGCCTTCCGACTGCTCGGAGGCATAGCGGTTCTCGGCCCGGATCGTGCCGCGATGGGCTTCGACGATCTGGCGCGAAATCGACAGGCCGAGGCCGGAATTCTGGCCGAAGCCGCTTTCGGGCCGGTCGGTGTAGAAGCGCTCGAATATCCGCTCCAGCGCATGCGGCGGAATGCCGGGACCGTCATCCTCGATGGTGATCAGCACGTCGCCAGCAACCCGCGAGAGCTTGACCCTGACCGGCTTGTCGGCCGGCGAGAAGGACCGAGCGTTCTCGATCAGGTTGACAAAGACCTGGCCGAGGCGGGAATCGTGGCCCAGCACGCGGAAAGGATCCGCGCCCGGGCGCTGGCCGCCACGCCGGTCAACCGTGAGCTCGACGATTGGCTGGCCGTCGCGCCGGATCTGGTTCTGGACCGAGACGACCGCCTCGACCAGCTGGGCAACGTCGAGCGGGACGGCATCGTCGCGCGCGAGCTCGGCATCGAGGCGCGAGGCGTCGGAGATATCGGTGATCAGCCGATCAAGCCGCTTCACGTCATGGCGGATCACCGCGAGCAGACGGCCCCGCGAGTCCTCGCTCTTGGCCAGCGGCAGGGTTTCGACGGCGCTGCGCAGCGAGGTCAGCGGGTTCTTCAGTTCATGGGCGACGTCGGCGGCGAAGCGCTCGATCGCCTCCATGCGATTGTAGAGCGCCTGGGTCATCTCGCGGAACGAGCCGGAAAGATGGCCGATCTCGTCATGGCGGCTGGAGAAGTCCGGGATCTCCTCGCGCGACTTGACGCCGCGGCGGACGCGCTGGGCGGCGTCGGCGAGCTTGCGGATCGGCTCGGCGATGGTCCCGGCGAGCAGCACCGAGAGGATGATCATCACGCCGGCCGCGACCGCGAAGACCTGGAAGATGGCGTAGCGCTCGGAGGCGATGACGGCGTCGATGTCGCCGCCTTGGGTCGACAGCAGCAGCGCGCCGCGCACGGCCCGGAAGCGCTGCACCGGCACCGCAACAGAGACGATGGTCTCACCGCGGGTGTTGACGCGCACCACGCTAGCCGGCGAGCCGGCGAGCGCCCGGGCGACCTCGGTATATGACCTGCCATTGGCGTTGGCGAAATCGTCATAGGCCGGCACGTCGGCGCGGCCGAGCCGGTTGCGCAGCAGGTTCCAGGTTCGTTCGAGCAAGGGCGGCTCGTCGCTCTCGCCGATGCGCGGCAGATCGAGCCGCAGGATGTCGCCACGCGAATAGAGGTTGCGCGAATCCAGCGTCAGCATCCCGTCCTTGTCGTAGATGCGGGCGCGCGTCTTGGTCGGCGTCACCAGCCGGCGCAGCAGCGGAGCGACCTTTTCCGGATTGATCGAGAAATCGAGCGGATCCTCGGCGATGGCGCCGCTCTCGCCCGCCTGCATCTGCAGGAGCTTGTCGGGATCGATCGCGATCGTGTCGGTTTCGACCGTGGCGGAGGCGGCGATGGCGCCGGCGATGATCTCGCCCTGGGTCAGAAGGCTCTGCACCCGAGCCTCGATCAGGCCCTCGCGGAACTGGTTGAGATAGAGGAAGCCGACGAGCAGAGCGACGAGGCCGGCGAGGTTGAGGACGACGATGCGCCGGGTCAGGCTGGAGGCCGCGCGCCCGGAGATGGCGCGCAGCATGCGGCGGCCGAACAGCGCAGCACGACGGCGCAGCGTCAGCCCCGGCCGCGGCCCGCCGGTGCGGGCCCCTTCCTGTTCGATGGTCGCCATGAGCGGCTCATACCCTGTCCCGGTGCCCGCGCAAACGTCATCGCGGCGTGCGCCGGGGTGCTTCTCAGGACTCCTTGAAGCGGTAGCCGACGCCGTAGAGCGTCTCGATCATGTCGAAATCGACATCGACCTGATTGAACTTCTTGCGCAGGCGCTTGATGTGGCTGTCGATGGTGCGGTCGTCGACATAGACCTCGTCGTCATAGGCCGCGTCCATCAGGGCGTTGCGGCTCTTGACCACGCCCGGGCGCTGCGCCAGCGACTGCAGGATCAGGAACTCGGTGACGGTCAGCGTCACCGGCTCGCCCTTCCAGGTGCAGGTGTGGCGCTCCGGATCCATCCGCAGCAGACCGCGCTCCAGCGCCTTGGCATCCTCGGTGCGCGGTGCCGCGCTCGCATCCTTGGCGCCAGCCCGGCGCAGGATCGCCTTGACGCGCTCGACCAGCAGGCGCTGCGAGAAGGGTTTGCGGATGAAGTCGTCGGCGCCCATCTTCAGGCCAAAGAGCTCGTCGATCTCCTCGTCCTTCGAGGTCAGGAAGATCACCGGCAGGTCGGATTTCTGACGCAGGCGGCGCAGCAGCTCCATTCCGTCCATGCGCGGCATCTTGATGTCGAAGATGGCGAGGTCGGGCGGATTCTGCTTCAGACCGTCCAGGGCCGAGGCGCCATCCGTATAGGTCTGGATGCGATAGCCCTCGGCTTCCAATGCGATCGAAACCGAGGTCAGGATGTTGCGGTCGTCATCGACCAGCGCAATGGTTGGCATAAGCTTTTCCGGCTCTTTGTGTGCTGGCGTTACAATCAAAGGGTCCACTCTCGCGCGAGAACGGCCAAAGCATGGCTGCAATCTAGCCAAGCCAAGGCGGTTTCGCTACGTCTGCCCGCGAAAACCTTCAAGACGGCGAAAAGTGCCATGGCGACCGATCCGATCAGGCCGACAGATGCCAGCGCACGCGGATTGGCGCGCGGCCTCCTGCGCAGTGCGCGCTCGGCATCCCTTGCGACGCTGACGCCGGAAGGCCACCCTTTCGCCAGCCTGACCAGCCTCGCCACCGATATCGATGGCACGCCGCTGATCCTGGTGTCCTCGCTTTCCGGCCATACCGGCAACCTCGTCGCCGACCCGCGCTGCTCGCTGCTGATCGCGCCGGGCGGCAAGGGAGATCCGCTCGCCCATGCCAGGATCACGCTGCTGGCCACGGCGGAAAAGGTCGAGCGCGAGTCGGAATTCGGCCGGCGTGCGCGCCGTCGTTTCCTGGCACGCCAGCCGAAGGCTTCTCTTTACGTCGATTTTCCCGATTTCTCGTTCTTCGCGCTCAGGCTCCAGCGTGCCAGCCTAAATGGCGGCTTCGGCCGCGCTTACGAGCTCGAGGCCGCCGACGTGCTCAGCGATTGCTCACAGGCCGGGGCGCTGATCGAGGCCGAGGAAGGTGCGGTCGACCATATGAACGAGGACCATGCCGAAGCGATCGGGCTCTACGCCACGAGGCTGCTCGGCGGCGAGGACGGCGCCTGGCGCCTCTCCGGCGTCGATCCCGACGGAGCCGACCTGATGCTCGGCGACAAGGCGCTGCGCCTGCCCTTCGACGAGCCGGTGACGACGCCGGACGCGCTGCGCAGAACCCTGGCTGCCCTCGCCGGCAAGGCCCGCGAGGCCGCCTGAGCGCGGCGATTCACCACAGCTGAATTTTTCAAACGATTTAAATTTACTAAGGCCATTCGTGAGCCGGCCTCGTGACTTGAGCCGGCGTCATCATCCGCCTAAAGAGCCCTCCACTTCACCGGCCCATCAGGGTCATGGCGGGATTCTTGCTCCCGCTTCAATTACGGCGCCGGCATCGCCAGGCGACGGCTTCTCGGCAGGAGGAATTGCCAGTGGAGACCATCGGTCACGTCAACCCGAACAACGGCGCCGACTCGTTCGGCTTCCGTGGGCTCAAGGCGGTCTACTGGAACTTCGAGGCGGCGCGCCTCTATGAGGAATCGCTGCGGCGCGGCGAATCCCAGCTGGCCCGCGGCGGCGCGCTCTGCGCCGACACCGGCAGCCATACCGGCCGCTCGCCCAAGGACAAGTTCGTCGTCAAGGACGCACTGACCGAAAAGACGGTGTGGTGGGAGAACAACGGCGCGATCTCCTCTGAACAGTTCGAGACCCTGCTCGGCGACTTCATCAAGCACGCCGAAGGCAAGGAGCTGTTCGCGCAGGACCTCTATGGCGGCGCCGATCCGGCCCACCGCGTCAAGGCTCGGGTCTTCACCGAGATGGCCTGGCACTCGCTGTTCATCCGCAACCTGCTGATCCGGCCCGAGGCCGGCGATATCGCGAGCTACGTGCCCGAGTTGACGATCGTCGACCTGCCGAGCTTCAAGGCCGATCCGGCCCGCCATGGCTGCCGCAGCGAGACTGTCATCGCCATCGATTTCTCGCGCAAGATCGTGCTGATCGGCGGCACCGCCTATGCCGGCGAGATGAAGAAGTCGGTCTTCACCTATCTGAACTACACCCTGCCGGCGAAGGGCGTGGTGCCGATGCACTGCTCGGCCAATGTCGGCTCCAAGGACGATCCGGCGGTCTTCTTCGGCCTCTCCGGCACCGGCAAGACGACCCTCTCGGCGGATCCCGACCGCACCCTGATCGGTGATGACGAGCATGGCTGGTCGAAGGAGGGCATCTTCAATTTCGAGGGTGGCTGCTACGCCAAGACCATCCGCCTCTCGGCCGAGGCCGAGCCGCAGATCTTCGCGGCCTCGCAGCGCTTCGGCACGGTGCTCGAGAATATCGTCATGGATCCGATCTCGCGCGAGGTCGATTTCGACGACGAGACCAAGACAGAAAATACGCGCTCGGCCTATCCGCTCGACGCCATCCCGAACGCCTCGCGCACCGGCCGGGCCGGCACGCCGAAGAACATCGTGATGCTGACCGCCGACGCCTTCGGCGTGATGCCGCCGATCGCCAAGCTGACCCCGGCCGAGGCGATGTACCACTTCCTCTCCGGCTACACCGCCAAGGTCGCCGGCACCGAGCGCGGGCTGGTCGGCGTCCAGCCCGAGTTCTCGACCTGCTTCGGCTCGCCTTTCCTGCCGCGTCACCCGTCGGAATACGCCAATCTGCTGCGCGACTTCATCGCCAAGCACCATGTCGACTGCTGGCTGGTGAACACCGGCTGGACCGGGGGCGGCTACGGCACCGGCCGGCGGATGCCGATCCGCGTGACGCGTCGCCTGCTGACGGCGGCGCTCGACGGCTCGCTCAACCGCGCCGACTTCCGCCGGGACCCTTATTTCGGTTTCGCCGTTCCCACTTCGGTGCCCGGCGTCGAGCCGCACATCCTCTACCCGGTCAAGACCTGGCAGGATAAGGCCGCCTTCGCCGAGACGGCCAAGAAGCTGGTCGGCATGTTCGCGGAGAATTTCGAGAAGTTCGAGGCCCATGTCGACGACGCCGTGAAGGCCGCGGCACCGACGAGCTCCCTGGCGGCTTGAACACAATCCGCGCAAAAGCGTGCTAAGGGAGGCGGCGATGAGCCGCCTCTTTTTCGTTCTGCTGCAGCTGCTGCTGACGCTCGCCGCCCTCGGTGCCACCGCCTGGGGCGCGGGGCTTCTGATATTCCGCCTGCCCGGTGCGATCGGCATCGTCGGCGCGATCGGCTTCGGCCTCGCCGGTCTCGCCGGCACGATCGGCATCTGGAGCGGCGCGCCGCGCCTGCCGCTCGCCTTCGCCGTGCTCTTCATCGGCCTGCTCGGCTGGTGGGCCGGGCTCAAGCCTTCGCATGAGCGGAACTGGATCCCCGAGCTCGCACATCTGCCGCAGATGAGCGTTGCCGAAAACCGCCTGACGGTGACCAATCTGCGCCATTTCACTTGGCGGACGGAGAGCGACTACGACCAGCGCTGGGAAACCCGCAGCTATGACCTCTCGCGCATCCAGGGCGCCGATCTCTTCCTGTCCTACTGGTCGGGCGAGGCAATCGCGCATCTCCTGATCAGCTTCACCTTCGCAGACAGCGAGCCGCTGACGATCTCGATCGAGATCCGGCGCGAGAAGGGTGAGGAATGGTCGGCGCTGGCCGGCTTCTTCCGCAATTACGAGATGGCCTATGTCGCCGCCGACGAGCGCGACCTGATCGGCCTGAGAACCCAGGCGCGCGGCGAGGACACCCGGCTGTTCCGGCTGAGCGCCACGCCGCAGCAGGCGCGCGACCTGCTCCTCGCCTATGCCGCGGACGTCAACCGCCTGGCGCAGGAGCCGCGCTGGTACAACACGCTGACCACGAACTGCACCACCGTGGTCTACCATCTCGTCGGCCAGGTCGCGCCCGGCTGGAGGTTCTCGCTGCCGCTCGATCCGCGCGTCCTGCTCTCGGGCTACCTGCCGGGCTATCTCCGCGACATCGGCGCGGTCCGCCAGGACATGCCGCTCGACGAGCTGGTGAAGCTGAGCCATATCGGCGAGAAGGCGCGCAGCCTGAAGCCCGACAGCCCGGAATTCTCGCGCGTGATCCGCGAAGGCGTGCCAACCGGTAATTTTTGATATCGCATTTCTTCACGCGAACCGGTGCCCACTTCGCTTGAAAATGCTCAAGGCTCAACCATAGCCGTGCAGGCTCGCGCCATGGCGCTTGAGCCAGGCCTCCGCCTCCTCGGTGCGCGGGCAGAGCTTGTGCGTCAGCGCCCAGAAGCGGTGCGAATGGTTCATCTCCTTGAGATGCGCGACCTCATGGGCAGCGAGATAGTCGAGCACCAGGGCCGGCGCGAGGATCAGGCGCCAGGAGAAGCTGAGATGCCCCTTAGAGGAACATGAGCCCCAGCGGCTGGTGGTATCGCGCAGCGTGATCTTGCGCGCGGGGATGCCGAGCACGGCGGTATGCGTGCGCACGGCCTTCTCGAGATCGGCCAGCGCCTCGCGGCGCAGGAAATCCGTGACCCGGCGCGCGACATGGGCTGCCTCGCCGCAGACCGCGATGATCGGCTCGCCTTCGGCCGACAGCGTGGCACGGGTCACACCGCGTACCTTGGTCCAGTGCACGATGCGGTGCGGGACGCCGCGCAGCGGCACGACCGCACCCGGCTCGAAGGCGACGCCCTGCGGACGCTTGGCGAGGCGCGCCGCGATCCAGCCACCATGCTTCTCGGCGAAGACGCGGCCGGTCGCGAAGTCGACGCGCTCGGGCAGCGTCAGGGTGATCTCGCCCGTCGCCTGCGAGACGCGCAGCGTCAAGCGGCGCGCCGTCGCGCGCCGCTTGACGCTGACCGGGTAGAGCGCGCCGGCATGGGCGACCTCGATCCGGTCGGGATCGGGCTGGCGCCTGAACAGGGAGAACCGCATCCCGGCGATTGTGCGGGATTCGCAGCGGAAGCGGAAGGGGGCTGAGCTTAACTCAGCCCGCGACCTTCAGCGCCTTGCGCGCCGTCTGCGCGGTCTCGTTGCGGCGCTCCTTGGCTGCCTTCATGTCGAGGGTCAGCATGAAGTCGGCAATGCGCGGCGCGATCTCGGAGCGGAAGCGCGAGCCGTTGAAGACACCGTAATGGCCGACGCCCTTCTGCAGGTACTCGACCCGCATGTCGTCGGGGATGTTGACGCACAGATCATGCGTCGCCCTGGTCTGGCCGACGCCGGAGATGTCGTCTTTCTCGCCTTCGACCGTCATCAGCGCGACGCTGCGGATCGCCGTGAGGTCGACCAGCTTGCCGCGATGCATCATCTCGCCCTTGGGCAGAGCGTGCTTGACGAAGACGGTGTCGACGGTCTGCAGGTAGAACTCGGCGGTCAGGTCCATCACCGCCATGTACTCGTCGTAGAAGTCGCGATGCTTCTCGGCCGAATCGCCGTCCCCGGCGATGAGATGCTTGTACATGTCGTAATGCGCGGTGAGATGGCGGTCGAAATTCATCGCCATGAAACCGGAGAGCTGCATGAAGCCGGGATAGACCTCGCGGAAAGCGCCGAGATGCGGGAACGGCACGCGGGTGATGCAGTTGCGGCGGAACCAGTCGGTGCCTCGCTCCATGGCAAGCTGGTTGACCGCGGTCGGCGAGCAACGCGTATCGATCGGCCCGCCCATCAGCGTCATCGAGCGCGGCGACGAGGGATCGCTCTCGGCCTCCATGCGGGCGATCGCGGCGAGCACCGGCACGGAAGGCTGGCAGACGGCCATGACATGGGTGTCGGGGCCGAGCTTGTGCAGCATGGCGATGACGTAATCGACATAGTCGTCGAGATCGAAGCGGCCGGCCGAGAGCGGCACCAGGCGGGCATCGACCCAGTCGGTGATGTAGACCTCGTGATCGGGCAGGAAGGCCTCGACGGTGCCGCGCAGCAGCGTGGCGTAATGGCCCGACATCGGCGCGACCAGCAGCACCTTGGGCTGCGGCTTGCGGCGACCTTCGATCTTGCGGTCGAAATAGACCAGGTTGCAGAAGGGACGCTGCCAGACGACGCGCTCCTCGACTTCGACCTTGACGCCGCCCATCGTGGTGGTGTCGAGGCCGAAGGCCGGCTTGCCGTAGCGGCGCGTGGTGCGCTCGAACAATTCGCAGGAGGCGGCGATCGTGCGGCCGAACGGGGTATAGGTCAGCGGGTTCGCCGGGTTCTTGAAAGCGAGCTGCATGGCGTCGGACATGGCCCGCGCCGGGCTGACCATCATATGAACCGCCTCATAGGCGTGATAGGCGAACGACATGGCGGCCCTTTCGCTCTTTCGCAGCGCCGCATCCCACGATGCAGTGCAGCAAGGGAACGCAGCCTAAGTAGAATTTGTTCTGATTCAATCGTCCAAAGGGCTAAGATTTCCTTGTGATGCCGATTAGCCACAACTTCCACCGTCCTGTCCGCTTGCGGCATTGCGAAAATTCCGCCCCGTGACGATCGCCGACCTCGTTCCTTCCGCTCCTGGCGGCACACCCCGGCATTTGCGGCTCGACACGCTGGTGCGCCTGCGCTGGCTGGCTATCGCCGGCCAGAGCGTCGCCGTCGCCGGCGTGCATTTCGGGCTCGGCTTCTCGCTGCCGTTCGGCTGGTGCTTCCTCGCCATTGCCGTCTCTGCCTGGCTCAACATCGCCCTGCGCATCCGCTTCCCGCTCAGCCACCGCCTGCGGGAAGGCGCGGCGACGGCACTGCTCGGCTTCGACATCCTGCAGCTTGCCGCCCTGCTCTATCTCACCGGCGGCCTGCAGAACCCGTTCGCGATCCTGTTCCTGGCGCCGGTGATGATCTCGGCGACGGCGCTGCCGCCGCGACACACGCTGGCGCTCGGACTGCTCGCCGCCGGGCTCGCGACACTGCTCACCATCCTGCACTG
Source organism: Allobosea sp. FBZP-16 (assembly GCF_002831785.1). Lineage (NCBI taxonomy): Bacteria > Pseudomonadati > Pseudomonadota > Alphaproteobacteria > Hyphomicrobiales > Alloboseaceae > Allobosea > Allobosea sp. FBZP-16. The sequence goes on from NZ_LNCQ01000051.1 coordinate 35,741, forward strand.
GCCGCTGCCCTGGGCCGGGAGCGAGCGCCCGGTGCTGCCGCCGCAATACCAGCTCGGCAACTGGATCGCGCTTTTGCTCGGGCTCGGCTTCACCGCCATCTATGCCTGGCGCGTCGCCAAGGAGGCGCGCGATCTGTCGGAGGCGCTGGCCGCGACCGAGCTCGTGCTGGCGCGCGAGCAGCACCTCTCTCAGCTCGACGGGCTCGCCGCCGCCGCTGCCCATGAGCTCGGCACGCCGCTCGCCACCATCGCGCTGGTCGCCCGCGAGCTCTCGCGGCTCGCCCCGGCCGAAGGCGAGATGGCGGAGGACATCACGCTGCTGCGCGAGCAGGTCGAGCGCTGCCGCGGCATTCTCGGCAAGCTCGCCTCGCTGCAGGACGACGATGCCGGCCCGCTCGACCAGCTTTCGCTCAGCCTCTTGATCGAGGAGGCCGCCGGGCCGCAGAGGCCCTTCGGCGTGCCGTTCGAGATCGCGCTGATCGGCGAGAAGCCGGAGCCGGTCTGCCGACGCAATCCCGGCATGAACTACGGGCTCGGCAATATCGTCGACAACGCCGTCGACTTCGCTCGTTCCAAAGTGACGATCACGGCGCAGTGGACCGACGAAGCCGTCATCCTGACCATCGCCGATGACGGGCCGGGCTTCACGCCGGAAGTGCTGCTGCGGGCGGGCGATCCCTATCTTTCGCGCTCGCATGCCAAGGAATCGCGCGCCGGCGGCGGCCTCGGCCTCGGCCTGTTCATTGCCAAGACGCTGCTGGAACGCAGCGGCGCGACGCTGGAATTCTCCAATCTGCCGTTGCCGGCAACCGGCGCCAGCATCCGCATTACCTGGTTGCGGGCCGTGTTCGAACGCGATGATCGACCCAGCGGACCTTCAAACCCGGAGCTTTTGGCCCCATATGCGACAGAATGAGGCGTTGCGGCGTTTCAGCGCGTCGCGCAATCGGTAGAGTGGATAGTGAGCCGGACAGTTACCCGCCCGGCAGGAGATTATGGCGATGGACACGGCGCCGATGACAGGCGAGCTCACCGATACGGCCGGCAGGGACATGTCTCTTCTGCTCGTCGACGACGACAAGCCGTTCCTGACCCGCCTCGCCCGCGCGATGGAAGGCCGCGGCTATTCCGTGAGGATCGCAGAATCCGTCCAGGCCGGGCTCGCCGCGGTCGAGGAGGCGGCACCGGCCTATGCAGTGATCGACCTGCGCCTCGGCGACGGCAACGGCCTCGACGTGATCGCCCGGCTCAAGGAGAAGCGCCCGGATGCTCGCGGCGTCGTGCTGACCGGCTACGGCAACATCGCGACCGCGGTCAGCGCGGTGAAGCTCGGCGCTTATGACTTTCTCGCCAAGCCCGCCGATGCCGACGAGATTCATTCGGCGCTGGCCGCCGGGCCGAACGCCCGGCCGGTGCCACCGGAAAACCCGATGTCGGCCGACCGTGTGCGCTGGGAGCACATTCAGCGCGTCTACGAGCTATGCAGCCGCAATGTCTCGGAAACGGCGCGCCGGCTCGGCATGCACCGGCGCACCCTGCAGCGCATCCTGGCCAAGCGCGCGCCGCGATGAACTAAGGTTTGGGCATTGCCTTCTCAGAAAGCCGGCGAGCACTTTTCTGAGCAAAGCTCTGCGGCACTCCCCGAGCGCATCAGCGAAGAGCTGATCGCCCAGTTGGTCGACACCTTCTATGGCCGGGTACGGCTGGACCCGCTGATCGGCCCGATCTTCCTCGACAAGCTCGGCGACGACTGGGACGCCCACCTCGCCAAGCTGCGTGATTTCTGGTCGTCGGTAACGCTGATGAGCGGGCGCTATCGCGGCAAGCCACAGCAGGTCCACATGCCGCTGCCGCTCCAGATGCAGCATTTCGAGCGCTGGCTCGCGCTGTTCGAGCAGACGGTCACCGAGCTCTGCACCGGCCCGGCCAGGTTTCTGTTCATTGACCGCGCCCGGCGCATCGCCGACAGCCTGCAGATCAGCTTGAACATCGGCCCGAAGGCGCTGGCCCTGCCGGGGCGCAGCACCTCCGGCTGAGCTACTCAACACCGGAGTTTCGACAAGCGCCAGCGATGGCTCAGCGAGGCGATGTCGCCGATCTTCCAGAGTTCGCCGACACGCACGAAGTCGTAGCGGATATGGTTGGGCTCGCCGAAGTTCCGGAAACGGACGTCCACTGCAGCGCGATTGTCGCCAGCCTTGGTCTCGATCCGTAGCGTGCGCGCGATTTCCCTGTCGTCATAATCGTTTCCGCTGCTCGTAATGGCAAAATCGATGCAGAGGTTCTCGGTCCTGTCATCGGCGGCGAACAACCTGACGAGACCGGGCTGGAAATAGCGGGCGCGATTCTCGGGCGCGCGCAGCCGCCCGATCGAGCTCTGCGTCAGGCCGCCGGCATATATGCCGCGCACAATCGTCTCGGGCGTCTCCGCAGAGGCCGTCCCGACAGCAAGAAAGCCGAGGGCAGCGGCCGAAACCATGAGCCTGTACATCATTTCGATACCTGCAAACGGCCGGCGAGCCCGAACCTGCTAGCTCAGATCTTACCCAAGGTCACGTACCCCGATGCGGTAACCCGGTTATCGGAAAGACGCTGCTCTCAACCCAGCTCCGGATCCTCGATGCCGGAGAGCCGCCCCGCCGCCAGCCTGGCAAAGGCGATGGTCAGCATCTTCCGGCGCGCCGGCGCCAGCTGATGGCGCGGCGGCTCGCGCAACAGCTCGCCGCCGAAGGCATCGGCGACGATCAGGCCGACATCCTCGGGCAGGATCTCCAGCGGGAATTCAGGCGCGACCGCAAAGAGGAAGCCGTCGCAATAATCGCGATAGTCCGGCCATTTGCCGTCGACGCGATAGTCCTCGATCCCCGATTTGACCTCGACCACCAACAGTTCGCCGGATGGCGAAAGCGCGACGATGTCGCCGCGCCGGCCATTGGCGAAGGTCATCTCCTTGACGATGGCATAGCCACGCTCGCGCAGATGACGCGAGGCGCCGCGGCAAACGGCGCGGGTGATCTCCGGGCGCGCAGGCGGCGGATTGAGGACGGACAGGGCAATGGCCATACCAGGCATGTTCTCTTTTTGTGCTCGCCGATGCAAGAGCTGCTTGCGATGACCGCCGGCATGGCTATGGTCCGCCCGCCTTGGAACGTTTCGCGCCCCTCCTGCTGATCGCGCTTGCCGCCGGCCTGGCCTACGGTCTGTGCTTGGCCCTGCGACCCTTGATGATGCGCTATGCGTTGGCGCGGCCGAATGCCCGCTCTAGCCACCGCACGCCGACACCACAGGGCGGCGGCATCGCCGTGCTCTCCGGTGCCTTCCTGGCGCTCGGGCTCGCACTGGCCTTCATTCCGATGGATGCGGGGGCCCGGCACGGGCTCGTCCTGGTCATGGTCGCCTCCGCTTTGCTGGCCGTGGTCGGCGCCTGGGACGACATCAGGCCACTCTCGCCGGCGCTGCGCCTGCCGCTGCAATTCCTTTGCGTCGGCATCGTCGTGTTCTACGCCGCACCCGATTTGCGGCTGCTGCCGGAAGCGCTGCCGCTCTGGGCAGAACGCGGCCTTGCCCTGATCGCCGGCGCCTGGTTCGTCAACCTCGTCAACTTCATGGACGGCATCGACTGGATCACCCTCGCCGGGCTTGTGCCGCTCGCCGCTGCGATCGCGCTCGCCGGCGGCTACGGCATCGTCGATCCCGCCACCGGCCTGCTTGCTGCGGCGTTGCTGGGCGGGCTGCTGGGCTTTGCGCCGCTCAACAAGCCGGTCGCGCGCATCTTCCTCGGCGATGTCGGGGCTTTGCCGCTTGGCCTGCTCGGAGCGTATCTGCTCTACCGCCTCGCCGGCACCGGCGCGCTGACCGCGGCGCTGATCCTGCCGCTTTATCATGTGATGGATTCGACGATCACGCTGCTGCGCCGCTTGGCGCGAGGCGAAAAGGTCTGGCAAGCGCACCGTTCGCACTTCTACCAGCAGGCGACTGATAACGGTTTCAAGGTGATCGAGATCGTCGCGCAGATCGGCCTGCTCAATCTTGGCCTCATCGCCCTCGCGGCGCTCAGCATCGCCGTGCCCGCACTCTGGGCACAGCTCGGCAGCCTGTCGATCGCGCTGGCGCTGACGATCGGCTTGCTGCGCCGCTTCTCGCGCAAGCGGGCGCGGCCATGAGCGAGCGCATCCTGCTCACCGGCGCGAGCGGCTTCGTCGGCCGGCATGTGCTTGATGACCTCGCAGCGCGCGGCTATCGCGTGCGGACGGCGGGGCGGAGCGCAACCCCTGCCAGCCCCGATGTCGAGCATGTCGCGATCGGCGATCTCGGCGCGCCGGTCGACTGGCAGCCGCTGCTCGACGGCGTCGATCACGTCGTCCACAGCGCCGGATTGGCCCATGCCGACGGCGACATTCCGGAGGAGCGCTACCGGGCTGTGAACACCGAGGCGACGCTGGCACTGGCGCGGGCAGCGCTGGCGGCAGGCGTGCGCCGCTTTATCTTCCTGTCCTCGATCCGGGCGCAGAGCGGGCCGATCAGCGAGAAGCCGCTGAGCGAGATCGATACGCCTGCGCCGAGCGATGCCTATGGCCGCTCCAAGCTCGCGGCAGAACAAGGCCTCGCCGGGCTCGATCTCGACTGGGTCGCACTGCGGCCGGTACTGGTCTATGGGCCGGGAGTGAAGGCCAATATGGCGGCGCTCCTCAAGCTGGCAAAGCTGCCCGTGCCGCTGCCGCTCGGCGCGCTCTCGGCCAGGCGCTCGCTGCTCGCGATCGAGAATCTCTCCGAGGCGATCGCCTTCGCCCTGACGCAGGCCTGCCCGGCGCGGCGCAGCTACATCGTTTCTGATCCGGAACCCCTGTCGGTCGCGCAGATGCTCGCCGCGATGCGGGCCGGCCTAGGACGCGGGCCTGGGCTGATCCCGATCCCGTCGGCGCTGCTGGCGCTGGCGGCGCGGCTCGCCGGGCGCAGCGCTGCCTATGAGCGGTTGGCGAACGGGCTCGTCGCCTCGCCGGCTGCGCTGATCAAGGCTGGCTGGCAGCCGCCCGCGGAGACGAAGGCTGCGCTGGCGCAACTGGCGGCAAGCCGGGCCGACGCCGGCTGAAATCGGGGATCGCAGCTTCGAGCACCGCCTCGGCGCCGAGCCTGTCCTGCGCCGCCAGCGCCCTCTCGAGCTCGTCGAGCCAACCCTGCATGCGTTCGCGCCCGGCGAAGATCGGCTTGGCCGCCATGACGCCGTCGAGCCCGGTCTCGGCCATCGGCTCGTCCTTGGCGAAGAGGATCTCGTTCAGGCGCTCACCCGGCCGGACGCCGGTCACGGCGATCTCGATGTCGACGCCCGGCTCGTAGCCGGCGAGGCGGATCATGCGCTCGGCAAGATCCATGATCTTGAGCGGCTGGCCCATCTTCAGCACATAGACGGCGGCGCGCTCGTCCTGCGCCTCATGCTCGGGCGCATGCGAGGCCGAGGTCAGCACAAGGTCGCAGGCCTCGCGGATCGTCATGAAGTAGCGGATCATCTCCGGGCTGGTCACGGTGACCGGCCCGCCGCGCTCGATCTGCGCCTTGAACTTGGGCACCACCGAGCCGACCGAGCCGAGCACGTTGCCGAAGCGGACCGCAACGAGGCGCGTGCCGCGATTGCCATTGGCAAACTCGGCATCGCGCGCCTGCGCGTACATCTCGGCGAAGCGCTTGGTCGCGCCCAGCATCGAGACCGGCTCGATCGCCTTGTCGGTCGAGATCATCACGAAGATGCCGGCGCCGGCGGCGATCGCCGCCTCGATGGCGACGACCGAGCCGAAGATGTTGGTCTTGATGCCCTCGCCCCAGTCGGCCTCGAGATAGGGCACATGCTTGAGCGCGGCGGCATGGATGACGATGTCGGGCGCGAAGGCCTTGAACAACGGGCCGAGGCGCGCCTCGTCGCGGACATCGGCGAGCGCACCGGTGACCCGCATCGGGAGATCCTGGGCGGCCAGCGCCTCGGTGACGTGGAACAGCGCCGGCTCGGAATTCTCGACGACGAGCAGTTCCACCGCGCCGAAGGCAGCGCAGCGCAGGCAGATCTCCGAGCCGATCGAGCCGCCGCCGCCAGTGACGATAACGCGCTTGCCCTTGAGAAAGCCTTCAAGCCGCGCCCGATCGATCTTGACGGAGGGGCGCACCAGGAGATCCTCGATCTCGAGCGGCGCCAGCTCATTGCCGCGCATGCCCTCGCCGAGCGTATCGAGCCGCGAGATCGGGATGGCGAGCTTGCGGGTGTGGGCGAGCCATTTGTCCGGCTCGGCCTCGGGCGCGAGCGCGCTCGGTGTCGCGACGATGCGGCGGAACGGCTCGCCGCGCTCGCTGGCGTCGGTCGCGATCGTCTCTATCTGCGAGAGCAGGCCGAGCACTGGCACGCCGCGGATGGACTGCCCGAGATCATCGGGCCTCGGCGAGAGGACACCGGCCGGCCGCATCTTGCCCATCGCGCCCGATTCCATCGCCCGGATCACGATTTCGATGTCGACGGCGCGGCCGAGCAGCAGGGCCGGCAGGCTGGACCCGCGTGCGGCCTGGTGCTTGGAGCGGGAGTATTTGAAGTAGCGATAGGCCAGGCGCGGCCCCCCGAGGAGCGCGATCTGCACCAGCCAATAGAGGACGATGGTGATCTTGCCGAAGAAATAATAGCCGTAGAGGTTCTGCGCGACGAGCACGTAGTCGACGACCAGCAAGGTCAGGGTCAGGACCGTGACCGCCCGGACGATGTTCGAGAGATCCGGCAGCGAGGCGAAACGCCATTTCGAGCGATAGAGCTGGAAGAACCAGTACACAGCGCCGGCATAGGCGACGAAGAAGGGCAGGATCTTCGGCAGTTGCCGCATCCGCTCCTCAAACAGCCAGCCATCGAAACGCACGGCGAAGACGAAGACGATCGCGAGCGCGGTCATCGCCAGGTCGTGGGCGACCACGGCGAGCTTCTTGGCGCTCTGTTTGGTGAGATTCAGCATGCGCGGCGGGGTATCCCGCTCCGCCAGCGCCTTGTCAACGCAGGTCGGAGCTGCCGGTCAGGCAGCGGAGCGGACAGCGCGCAGCCCGGCGAGGATGAAATCGATCATCTCCTCGACGGTCGGGCCGGGAAGCTCGGCACATTGGGCGAGCAGGAGCGGATGACAGAAACGCAGCATCGCCATGCGTACGCAATGGGTCGCGGTGACCGGATCGCGGGCGGTGAACTCGCCCCTGGCGATGCCGTCGGCGACGACCGAGCGCAGGATCGCGTCATAGCGCTCGATATGGCCGCGGACGACGTCCCAGCTCTCCTCCATCGCGCAGGCGACCATTTCATGCAGGCGGTGATTGTCGAGATAGCGGGCCGCATTGATGCGGCAGGTCGCAGAGAGGATGTCGCGCAGGCGCTCGCTCGCAGGACGCTTCTCGGCGGCGATCGCAGCGACGGTCGCCTCGAGCTCGCTCATCGAGCGCTCGGCGACGGCCTCGTTGATCGCCTTCTTCGAGTCGAAGAAACGATAGACATTCGCCGGGCTCATGCGCAGCGACTTGGCGATATCGGCGACAGTGGTCTTCTGATAGCCGATCTGGCGGAAGAACCGCTCGGCGACATCGATGATGTCGTGCCTCGTATCGCGCTCTACTGTGCTCATGCCACAGCAACTTCCCGGTCTGATGACTTGTTCCCATAGGCCGTCTGCGGACGCCATCGTTGCCTATGACGAATTTCGTCAGTCGTCAACAAATTGAACGGCAAAGCTTTATTTGTGTCCTCCTGACAGTTTTTCGCGGAATACCCGTTCGATGTCAGGAGCGCGATCGCGCCAGTGCGAGGATGGCGTCGATGTCGAGATGGCGCTCCAGATGCCCGGCCAGGCGGTCGAGCGCCGCCTCCACGGCCGGTTCATAGGCTTCTCCCTCCGCCAGCGGCTTTCCCGCCAGGTTTTCGAGCCAGGCGCGGCGCAGCGGGTCGCAGGTCAGGACGCCATGGAGATAGGTCCCGACCACCCTTCCGTCGGCGCTGCGCGCCCCTTCCGGCCGACCGTCGACGCGGAACGGCGCCCGCACGCGGTCCGGCCCGTCGCTGACGCCGAGATGGATCTCGTAGGCGCGGCCCGCCGTGCCGCTCTCCGGATGGGCGACCGCGACCTCGCGCACCGTCTTGTCCGGCGTGAGCTCGGTCTCGATGTCGAGCAGGCCGAGCCCAGGGGCGGCGCCGGCCGGGCCTTCGAGCCCGAGCGGGTCGCGCACGCTCCTGCCGAGCATCTGGTAGCCGCCGCAGAGACCGAGGACATGGCCGCCGCGGCGGCGATGGGCAAGGATGTCTATGTCCCAGCCTTCCTCCCGCAGCCTGGCGAGATCGCGCAGCGTCGTCTTCGAGCCCGGCAGGATCACCAGGGCGGCGTCACCCGGCAATGGCGTGCCGGGGCCAACGAAGACAAGCTCGACGCCGGGCTCGAGCTTGAGCGGATCGAGATCGTCGAAATTGGCGATGCCGGGCAGGACCGGCACGGCGATCTTCAGCCCGCCATCGCGGGCCGGGGCGCCGCGGATCAGGTCGAGCCCGTCCTCGGCCGGCAGGCGCGCAGCATCGGCGAACCAGGGCACGACGCCGAGGCTCGGCCAGCCGGTCGCCCGGGTGATCGTGTCGAGCGCCGGGGTGAACAGGCCGACATCGCCGCGGAAGCGGTTGATGGCGAAGCCGCGGATCATCGCCCGATCCTCGGCATCGAGCACGGCATGGCTGCCGACGAGACTGGCGATGACCCCACCGCGGTCGATATCGCCGACGAGGATCGCGGGAACGCCGGCAGCACGCACAAAGCCGAGATTGGCGATGTCGCGGGCGCGCAGATTGGTCTCGGCCGGCGAACCCGCGCCCTCGACCAGGATCAGGTCGGCGCCATCGCTCAGTCGCTCGAAGCTCTCCAGCACCTTCGGCAGGAAATCGCCGCGGCGGCTGAAATCCCCGGAGGAGAGATGGCCGGCGACGCGGCCCTGCAGGATGATCTGGCTGCCGCGCTCGCTCTCCGGCTTGAGCAGCACCGGGTTCATGTCGACATGGGCGGCGATCCGGGCCGCACGCGCCTGCAGCGCCTGGGCCCGGCCGATCTCGCCCTGCGCGGTCGCGGCGGCGTTGTTCGACATGTTCTGCGGCTTGAACGGGCGCACTTTCAGCCCGCGATCGGCGAAGAGGCGGCAGAGGCCGGCGACGAGCAGCGACTTGCCGACATTGGAGCCGGTGCCGAGCACCATCAGGGCAGGGATTCGGTGGAAGGGATGCATGGAGCCTGCCTAGCCCGCTTCCAGCCCCAGAAAAAGCTCACCGGTCCACGCCAGCGTCCCACGGCTCCAAAGGGGCGAAGAAACCGCGGAAGTGCTGTCGTGAACCGGCTGAGGGGTAGAAGACACTGACTACTGACGAATGTCAATATTCATCACTTCGCATAATCTGCCGCTTTTTCGGGACGATGCACACCGGCGTTGCGCGTGCTATGGCGGCATCCGAGCCTTTCCGCCCGCCTTCCCGAGTGAAGCCAGCCGCGATGAACCCGATCTTTTCCGCCCTTCCGACGACGATCTTCGAGACCATGTCGCGGCTCGCGCGCGAGCACCAGGCCGTCAACCTCGGCCAGGGCTTCCCCGACGATCCCGGCCCCGAGGACGTCCGCCGCAAGGCGGCGCAAGCCGTGATCGAGGGCTGGAATCAGTATCCGCCAATGATGGGCCTGCCGGAGCTGCGCCAGGCGACGGCGACGCATTTCCGGCATTGGCAGGGTCTGGAGCTCGATCCGGAGGCCGAGGTGATGATCACTTCCGGCGCAACCGAGGCGATCGCCGGCGCGCTGATGGCGATCGTCTCGCCCGGCGACGAGGTCGTGCTGTTCGAGCCGATGTACGACGCCTACCTGCCGCTGGTGCGGCGCGCCGGTGGCATCCCGAAATTCGTGACGCTGACGCCGCCGCATTTCGGGCTGAGCGAGGAGGCGCTGGCGAAAGCCTTTTCGCCGAAGACCAGGGTGGTGCTGTTCAACAATCCGCTCAACCCGACCGCGACCAATTTCAGCGAGGCCGATCTCGACCTGCTGGCCTCGTTCTGCGTCCGGCACGACGCGGTCGCGATCTGCGACGACGTCTGGGAGCATGTCGTCTTTGACGGCCACCGCCATCAGCCATTGATGAGCCGGCCGGGCATGCCCGAGCGCACGGTCAAGATATCCTCGGCCGGCAAGATCTTCTCGCTGACCGGCTGGAAGGTCGGGATGGTGATGGCGGCGCCCGAGCTGATGCGCGTGCTCGCCAAGGCGCACCAGTACATCACCTTCACCACGCCGCCGAACCTGCAGGCGGCGGTCTCCTATGGCCTGGGCAAGGCCGACGGGTATTTCGAGGGAATGCGCGCCGATTTCCAGCGCTCGCGCGATCGCTTCGCAGGCGGCCTGCGCGATCTCGGCTTCAGCGTGCTGCCGAGCGCCGGCACCTACTTCCTGAATGTCGACATCGCCCCGCTCGGGCAAAGCGACGACGTCGCCTTCTGCCAGCGGCTGGTCGCCGAGCACGGCGTCGCCGCGATCCCGGTCAGCGCCTTCTATGCGGAAGGGGCGGTGCGCAATGTCGTGCGCTTCTGCTTCGCCAAGCACGACGCCACGCTCGACAAGGCGCTGGAGAGGCTCGCTGCCCTGCGCGTCAGGGCCTGATCAGCTCTTCCGAAGGGTCTCGACGAGGACTGCGGCCCGCCGCAGTTTCGGCTCACGCCGCTTGGCCTCGGCCGCCAGCCCGAGCCCGCGCAGCGTCTCGATCGCCATGACGAGCTCGGTGGTCGCCCTTTCGGCCTCGGCGCGGTGGCGGATGCGCTCGGCCAGCTCCAGCCGCGCCTCGGCCCGGTTCGCGGCGCTCTCAGCCCAGAGCGAGGGCACGATCTCGCGACGCCTAACCTCCAGCGCCGCGTCGAAGGCAGCGATCGCCTCCTCCAGCACGACCGGCTCGTTGTAATAGCGGGCGAGGCCGACCAGCGCGGCGCCGATCCGGTCCTGCACCTCGGCCCAGTCGAGCGGGACGCTCTCGCGCGGCCGGTCGTCGAGCACCAGCTTGAAGCAGTTCACCGCCGCTTCGAAAGCCGAGACGCCGCTGGCACGAAGGCCAAGCGCGACATGGGCCTTGCCGAGCTCCCATTGCAGGCGGCCCCATTCGCGCGGCATGTCGGCGCGCGTCATCCCTGACAGCCCGGCGCGAAAGGCAGCGACTCCGTCGTCGAGCAGGCCGGCATCGTCCTCGATCTCGCCGAGCCGGGCCAGCGCCTCGCCCAGCCTGGTCTGAAGCGCGGTCCAGAGGCGCGGCGCCTTGGCGCGAGTCAGGTCCTCCAGCGTCGTGCGGTAGATCTCGACCACCTGGCGCAGCAGGGCGCTGCCGCCTTCATAATGCGACAGCCCGGTAAGCGAGCGCGCCAGCCTGAGCTGGGTCTCGGCCCAGAGCACGGTCTGGTCGAAATTATCGAGCTTGGCGAGCATGCCGCGCAGCTGGCCGATCGACGCGACGAAGGCGGCCTTGTCGGAAAAGTCGGCGCCGCGCCGCGCCAGCGCATCGGCCTGCATCCAGGCATAAGTCAGCCCGCTGCCAGCTTCGGCCGAATCGGCGATCAGCGCCGCCTCGGCATAGCGCTCGGCGGCCTCGCGATAGGCTTGCGGATTGAGGTGCAGCATCGCCACGGCGCCACGATCGGCGCGGCCGGCGGCGGCGGCGAGCAGACGATCCCGGGAGAGCGCATCGGGAGCAGCGGCGCCATCGAGATTGCGCTGCTCGGCCAAAGCGAGCAGGCGATCGGCTTCGGCGAGCCGGCCGTCGGCCAGCGCCTGAATGGCCTGTCCCTGCAGCCGGTCGCGCTCGGGATCGTTCCCGGACGGCTTGGCGAGCCGGGCCTGCAGGCTGCGGAAATCCCCGGCGCGGCGCGCCAGGTTGTTCTCGATGCGGGTGAAGTCGGGCTTGCCGGAAGCGTCGCCCATCGAGGCGAGCACGCCAAGCAGCAGCGCGGGGGGAACGCCCTCGCGCTGCGAGACACGGGCCAGGATGGCGGCGAGTTCCGGATTCACGTTTCCCGTCACCCTAGATCACGGTGATCGATCCGAAGAACCCAGAGCAGGATCTCAGCGACAGACCGGTTCCCACTTTGCGGATCCTGCTCTCGTGCGACAGCGATCAGATCGCGGCGATGACCGCGATCTCGACGGTGTATTGCGGGCCGGCTAGCTTGGCCTCGACGGTGGCGCGGCCCGGCGTGTTGCCGGCCGAGACCCAACCGTCCCAGACCGCATTCATCTCGGCGAAGGTCGACATGTCCGAGAGCCAGATGTTGACCATCAGCAGCTTCGACTTGTCGGTGCCGGCTTCGGCCAGGAGGCCGTCGATGATCGAGAGGATGTCCTTGGTCTGCTCGGCGACGCTCTTGCCGGCCGCCTTGTCGGCGACCTGACCGGCGAGATAGACCGTGTTGCCATGCACGACGGCCTTCGACATGCGCGGGCCGGGGGCGATGCGCTTGATGCTCATGATCTGGTCTCCATCAGAAAGGGCCTCGCTGGTAGCCCGAGACCGGAATCCGCGCAAATGCTTATGCAGCGGCGGCCCAGCCCGCCCAGAGCAAGGCATAGCGTGCCGCCTTGCCGATGAACACGAGCAAAACGAAGCGTCCGAGCGGATAGTTGAGCGAGCCGGCGACGAAGGTCAGCGGATCGCCGCCGATCGGCAGCCAGGCGAAGAGCAAGGACGGCCAGCCGAAGCGGGCGAACCAGCCCTGCGCCTTGGCGAAACGCACGGGATCTGGCCGCAGCCGCGCCGGCAACCGCTCGACGCCGCCCGTCGCGATCAGCCGGCCAAGCCACCAGTTGACGACCGAGCCGGCGGTGTTGGCGACCGAGGCGACGATGAAGAGCAGCGTCGGATCGACCGATTTCGCCGCCAGGAGCCCGATGAAGACGGCTTCCGACTGGGCCGGCAGCAACGTCGCTGCGACGAAGGCTGCACCCGCCATCAGGCCGAGGGACGCGAAATCGAGAGGCATCAGTCCAGCATCGCGGCGAGCGCGTTGACGGTATTGGCGTTGCGCAGCGTGCCGATGCCGAGCTTTTTCGTCGTCAGATGCGAGAGCAGCCTGGTCTCGCTCGGCTTGCCACCGAAATCGATCCAGAGATCGCCGTCGGAGATCGCGAGCGCAATGCCGGGCGCGGCGAGCCGGCGGAGCATGGACAGGGCGTCAGGGCCGAGCGGCTTTCGCATGACGCGGATGCCGATATCGGCGCCGTTGCCGTTCGGAAAGGGATTCCGGGCCGCGAGCCGCTTCCAGGCCTCTGCGGTGCGCGCGATGATATCGACATGCTTGCCGAAGCGGGTGCGAAAGCCCGCTTCCAATCGGCTTTCGACCGTCGCAAGCGGCGCATCCTCGCCCTCGAAGATCAGGTTGCCGGTGGCGACCCAGCTGCGCACATCACGAAAGCCGAGTTCCGCCGCCATCGCCTTCAGATCCGCCATCAGCACGCGCCTGCCGGGGCCGAGCACGATCGAGTGCAGCAGGGCGACATAGGTCGTCATCGTGGTTTTGGACCCGGCGGTTCGATGCCGCGCTAAAGCCGCCGCAGCGCGACCTGCTGGATGCGGTGGCTCGCGCCCTTGGTCAGGATCAGACTGGCGCGCTGGCGGGTCGGCACGATGTTCTCGCGCAGATTGGGAAGGTTGATGCCGGTCCACAGTTTCTCGGCGATCGAGAGCGCCTCGTCCTCGCCGATCTCGGCGTACTTGCGGAAGAAGGAGCGCGGATCGCGGAAGGCGGTCTGGCGCAGCGTCATGAAGCGGTTGACGTACCAGCGGTGCAGGTCGTTCTCGTCAGCGTCGAGATAGACCGAGAAGTCGAAGAAATCCGAGACGATCGGGGTGACCGTGCCGTCCTTGGGCAGGCGGCTCGCCTGCAGCACGTTCAACCCTTCGAGGATCAGGATGTCCGGCCGCTCGACCGTGACCTGCTCGCCGGGCACGACGTCGTAGACCAGATGCGAATAGACGGGGGCGCTGACGGCGCGCTTGCCGGCCTTCACATCGGAGAGGAACCGCAGGATCGCGGCGCTGTCATAGCTCTCCGGAAAACCCTTGCGCTGCATCAGCCCGCGGCGTTCGAGCTCGGCATTGGGCAGGAGGAAACCGTCGGTGGTGACGAGCTCGACCTTGGGCGTGTTCGGCCAGCGCGAGAGCAGAGCCTTCAGGACGCGCGCCGTGGTCGACTTGCCGACCGCGACCGAGCCGGCGACGCCGATGACATAGGGGACCTTGACCTCGGCCTCGGCCATCAGGAAGCGCTGCGTCGCCTTGAACAACCCTTGCGTCGCGGCGACGTAGAGCGAGAGCAGGCGCGAAAGCGGCAGGTAGATCGCGACGATCTCGTCGAGCGAGATCGGGTCGTTGATCGATTGCAGCTTGGTCAGGTCGTCGACCGACAGCGTCAGCGGCGCATCGGCTCGCAAATGCGCCCACTCGTCGCGCGAGAAACTGCGATAGGGCGAGACCAGATCGGGGGCGGAGGGCGCCGCGAGCGGACGCTGGTCCATGATGCCCCCCGTATTCCAAGCTTCGAGGTTCAACGCAACGGCCTCGACTTTCAAACTTGGGCACGACCATGCCCTAACGGGGTCGCGCCGCCTTCTCGGCCAGGCCGGAGCGCGCGCTGCGGGCCTCAAGCTGGCTCAAGACGTCCCGCAATGCAACATCGCGTGACCTGAGCACGACCAAAAGATGATAAAGCACATCGGCGCTCTCGGCGATCAGTTCGTCGCGATCGCCCTTAACAGCGGCGATGACGGCCTCGACCGCTTCCTCGCCGAACTTCTTGGCGGCGCGCTCGGGTCCGGCGGCCAAGAGCTTGGCCGTCCAGGATTCTTCCGGCGAAACACTGGCGCGCTCGGCGACGATGCGTTCGAGGTCGGCGAGGGAAAAAGCAGTCATCGCTCAATCCAGCCGCATCGCCAGCCCGGCGGCGGCCATATGCGCCTTGGCCTGCGGAATGCTGTAGGTGCCGAAATGGAAGATCGAGGCGGCGAGCACCGCCGAGGCATGGCCGTCGCGCACGCCGGCGACGAGATCGTCGAGATCGCCGACCCCACCCGAGGCGATCACCGGCACCGAGACCGCGTCGGCGATGCGCTGGGTCAGGCCGATGTCGTAACCAGATTTTGTGCCGTCGCGGTCCATCGAGGTCACCAGCAACTCGCCGGCGCCGAGCGAGACGACCTCGCGGGCGAAGGCGATGGCGTCGATCCCGGTGGCGTTGCGCCCGCCATGGGTGAAGATTTCCCAGCGCCCGGGCGTGACCTGCTTTGCGTCGATGGCGACGACGATGCACTGGTCGCCGAATTTTTCCGCGGCTTCCTTGACGAAGGGGCGGTTGGTCACCGCCGCGGTGTTGATCGCGACCTTGTCGGCGCCGGCCAGCAGCAGCGCGCGGATATCCTCGACCTTGCGCACGCCGCCGCCGACGGTCAGCGGCATGAAGCAGGCCTCGGCCGTGCGGGTGACGACGTCGAGCAAGGTCCCGCGCGCCTCATGGCTTGCGGTGATGTCGAGGAAGCAGAGCTCGTCGGCCCCGGCCGCGTCATAGGCCTTAGCGGCCTCGACGGGATCGCCGGCATCGACGAGATCGACGAATTTCACGCCTTTGACGACGCGGCCGTCTTTGACGTCGAGGCAGGGGATGATGCGGGTCTTCAAGGTCATCGGCGGGCCTGCCCGAGCGGGAGCGACAAAAACGGGTCGGCGCATATAGCGCTGCCGCTGCACGGCACGCAAACGCAGCGCACACAGGCCGGATTGATCGCCGCCACGATCCCTGCTCTCCTGCGCGCCACAAGCAAAGCCGAGGGGATTTCCATGACGATCGCATCGCCCTTCAAGGGCCTGAAACTGGCTGTGCTGAGCGCCGTGGCCGGGCTCGGTTTGAGCGCCGCCGCGCTGGCGCAGGCTCCGGCCAGCCAGCTCGAGACGATCCAGAGCCGCGGAGCCCTGCAGATCTGCACCACCGGCGACTACAAGCCGTTCACGCTCGCCAAGGACGGCAGCTATGAGGGCATCGACATCGAGCTCGGAAAATCGCTGGCGAAGGCCATCGGCGTCGAGGCCAAATTCGTGCAGACGAAATGGGCCGACCTGATGAACGACTTCACCGGCGGCAAATGCGACATCGCCATGGGCGGCATCTCGGTGACGCTCGACCGGCAGAAGCGCGCCTTCTTCTCCGCGCCCTATCTGATCAACGGCAAGGCGCCGATCGCACGCTGCGCCGACGTCTCGAAGTTCCAGACCGTCGCCGACATCGACAAGCCGGAGACACGCGTCATCGTCAATCCGGGCGGCACGAACGAGCGCTTCGTGCGCGCCAACTTCAAGCAGGCCAAGATCGAGATCTTCCCGGACAACGTCACGATCTGGGATCAGATCCTCGCCGGCAAGGCCGACGTCATGGTGGCCGAGTCGATCGAGACGAAAGTCCAGGAGAAGATCCGCCCGGGCTTGTGCGCCATCAACCCGGACTCGCCGCTGCAATATGGCGAAATGGGCTATCTGCTGCCGCGCGGCGACATCGTTTTCAAGGCGTTCGTCGACCAATGGCTGCATCTCGCCAAGGCAACCGGGGAGTTCGGCACGATCTACAATCAGTTCGTTCGCTGACTTTTCGGCAGGGTCGCGCCGCTTCGCTGACAGACAGTGGCGTGGCGCAACCTGCAGCATGTTTCAGCACGACGCGATGCAACGCCTGCTAGTCAAGCGATGCATGCCAGGCACGGGCGCCCTTACCCGCATGGCGGTTGAAGCTGGTCCCGCGCGCTGCTCTCCTTGCGGCACTGACAAGAGAGGGGATGAGGGCTTTTTTCATGCTGTCGACGATCATCCGCGCGGCGTTCTCCGCCGCCTGCGCAGCCTTCATCTCGATCGGCGCCGTCCAGGCGCAGGCACCGGCCAGCGCACTCGATGCGATCCAGAGCGCCGGGACGCTGCGGATCTGCACCACCGGCGACTACAAGCCGTTCACCAATGCCGTCGGCGACAGCTATGAGGGCATCGACATCGAGATGGCGAAGTCGCTAGCCAAGGCGATCGGCGTCGAGCCCAAATTCGTGCGGACGAAATGGGCCGAGTTGATGGCCGATTTCACCGGCGGCAAATGCGATATCGCCATGGGCGGCATCGGCGTGACGCTGGAGCGGCAGAAGCGCGTTTTCTACTCGGATCCGGCGCTGCGGACCGGCAAGATCCCGCTGGTGCGCTGCGCCGACAAGGACAGGTTCCAGAGCGTCGCCGACATCGACAAGCCCGGCGTCACCGCGATTGCCAATCCCGGCGGCACCAATGAGCGCTTCGCCAAGAGCAACTTCAAACAGGCCAAGGTCACGCTTCACCAGGACAATGTCGGCATCTTCGACGAAATCCTCGCCGGGCGTGCCGACGTGTTTGTCACCGAGGCGATCGAGGCGACCGTGCAGCAGAAGCTGAAGCCGGGCCTGTGCGCCATCAATCCCGACAAGCCGCTGACCTTCATCGAGATCGGCTATCTGCTTCCGCGCGGCGACGTGATCTTCAAGGCCTTCGTCGACCAGTGGCTGCACATCGCCAAGGCGACCGGCGAGTACCAGCGCTACTACGAGCAGTATCTTCGCTGAGGCTCAGGCGGCCGCCAGCCGCGCCAGCGCCGCCGCAGGATCGATCCGGCCGTCATAAAGGGCGCGGCCGGTGATCGCGCCCTCGAGGATCGCGGCATCGGGCGCGCAGAGGCGTTCGATATCGGCCATGGAGGCAAGGCCGCCCGAGGCGATCACCGGGATCGTCAGCGCATGGGCGAGCGCGATCGTACCGTCCCAGTTGATGCCCTGGAGCATGCCGTCACGGGCGATGTCGGTGTAGACGATCGCGGCGACGCCGGCATCCTCGAAGCGGCGCCCGAGATCATCCGCCGCCAGTGACGAGGTCTCGGCCCAGCCTTCCACGGCGACGAAGCCGTCGCGCGCATCGATGCCGACCGCGACCTTGCCCGGAAACGCCTTCGCGGCCTCGCGGACGAAACCGGGATCGCGCACCGCCGCCGTGCCGATGATGACGCGGGCGATGCCCTTGGCGAGCCAGCCCTCGACCGTCTTCATGTCGCGGATACCGCCGCCGAGCTGAACGGGGAAGCGAACACGTTTCAGGATCGCTTCGACCGCAGCCGCGTTCATCGGCTTGCCGGCGAAGGCGCCATCGAGATCGACGACGTGAAGCCACTGGAAGCCCTGTCCCTCGAAGGTCGCGGCCTGGGCGGCGGGATCGTCGTTGAACACCGTCGCCTGATCCATGTCGCCCTGCTTCAGGCGGACGCAGCGGCCTTCCTTCAGGTCGATGGCGGGGAAGAGGATCACGGCGCCCACCTCAGGAAATTGCCGATCAGCTTGAGGCCGAGCTTCTGGCTCTTCTCGGGGTGGAACTGGGTGCCGGCGATATTGTCCTTTGCCACGATCGCGGTGACCGGGCCGCCGTAATCGGTCAGCGCCAGCACCTCCTCCGGCCTTGTGGCCGTCAGCGCGTAGGAGTGGACGAAATAGGCGTGCCAGCCGGAAGGGCCGGTCTCGATTCCGGTGAGGAGCGGATGCTCGTCCTGCGGGTGCAGCGTGTTCCAGCCCATATGCGGGATCTTCAGGGCGTCATCGCCCGGGCGGATCAGCGCGACGTCGCCGGCAATCCAGTTAAGGCCCTCGGTGGTGACATATTCGAGGCCGCGGCTCGCCATCAGCTGCATGCCGACGCAGATGCCGAGGAAGGGCCGGCCCTTGCCGCGCACTGTCTCCTCCAGCGCCTCGACCATGCCGGGGACGGCGTCGAGCCCGCGCCGGCAGTCGGCGAAGGCGCCGACGCCGGGCAGCACGATGCGATCGGCGGCGCGGACCTCGGCGGGATCGCTGGTGACGCGGATGGTCGCTGGCGTGCCGGCCTCAACGGCGGCGCGCTCAAAGGCCTTGGCGGCCGAGTGGAGATTGCCCGAGCCGTAATCGACGATGGTAACGGTCTGGCTCATCGCCCGTTCGCCTCCGGGAAGAGGCCGATCACCGGCGCGGAGCTCGCTGCGAAGCGCGCGGGAGCCGGTGCCGTCTCGACGATGCGGGGCGCCGCGCCGGCCGGCAGGGCCCGCTCGAAGAAGCGGCGCTCGGCGCTGGAGAGATCCGGCGCCTCGACCACGTCGACCAGCCGCCAGCCCTTCCGCATCAGCTTGCGCGCAATCAGGTTCTGACCCTCGAAGCCGAGGAAGACCGCAAGCGCGGTATGCGACAGCATCACCGCGAAAAAGGAGAAGCCGATCTGGCGCTGCAGGTAGACCAGCCCGCCCCACACCAGCGCATAGAGGATGAAGGCGAGCCAGAGCCGTTTGAACAGCAGCCAGAGACCGCCGAAGACCAGCGCCGAAAAGGTGAAGGTCTCGGGCAGGAGCCTGGCCTGCTCGACCTCCTCGCGCAGCCCGCCGGCGCCCGGCGGCGGGATCAGAGCCTGATAGAACGCCATGGCAGCGATCCCTTTGATCCCAAAAGTTTAGAGCATTGCTCAAGCAAAAAACCGGTTTCCACTTTTTCGCGCAATGCTCTAGAGGGCGCCCTTGGTCGAGGGCACGCGGCCGCCCTCGCGCGGATCGACTTCCAGCGCCTGGCGCAGCGCCCGGGCCAGACCCTTGAAGCAGCTTTCGGCGATATGATGGGCATTGTCGCCATAGAGCGTCTCGACATGCAGGGTCAGCCCGGCATTGATCGCGAAGGCCTGGAAGAACTCGCGCACCAGTTCGGTGTCGAAGCTGCCGATCTTCTCCGCCCTGAACTGCGTCCGGAAGACCAGGAAAGGCCGGCCGGAGACGTCGACCGCGACGCGGGTCAGCGTCTCGTCCATCGGCAGGTGGACATCGGCATAGCGGCGGATGCCCTTCTTGTCGCCGAGCGCCTGCTTCAGGGCCTCGCCGAGCGCGATCCCGGCATCCTCGACCGAGTGATGGTCGTCGATATGGGTGTCGCCCTTCACCTTGACCGTGGTGTCGATCAGCGAATGGCGGGCGAACAGATCGAGCATATGGTCGAAGAAGCCGACCCCTGTGGCAATCTCGGCTTTGCCCGTGCCGTCGAGCACGAGCTTGACCGCGATGTCGGTCTCGTTGGTGCGGCGCTTCACTTCGCCCGAACGCATGCTGACCTCTGTACCCTCGCAAAACCGTGCCCGCTTTAGCAGGCGACCGGCCGGAAGGCCATGGCGATCGAGGCGGATCCGCTCTCGGCCGACCTTTCTCGTTGACTCGGCGCCTGGCGCATCTGCTGACAGAAGGCGACGGCCGGGTTCGCTACCAGCGGCGCGGCGAGGCAGGGAGAGGTGCGATGACACAGGCTGACAGAGCGAGCCAGTTCGCCGCACTGCACGTCAAAGGCCGGCCGCTCGTCCTCTACAATATCTGGGATGCCGGCAGCGCCCGCTCGGCCGCGAAGGCCGGGAGCAAGGCGATCGCCACCGGCAGCTGGTCGATGGCGGCGGCCCATGGCTTCGACGACGGCGAGGCGATCCCGCTCGACTTCATCGAAACGATCGTCGGCCGCATCGCCTCCTCCGTCACGCTGCCGCTAACCGTCGATTTCGAAGGCGGCTACGCGAAAGACCCGGACGGCGTCGCGAAGAATGCCGCGCGGATCATCGAAGCCGGCGCAGTCGGCCTGAACTTCGAGGACCGGATCGTCGGGGCAGGCGCGCTCTATGCCATCGCCGACCAGGTGCAGCGGATCAAGGCGATCCGGAGCGCGGCGGATCGTCTCGGCATCGCCGTGTTCATCAACGCCAGGACCGACCTTTTCCTGCTGGAAGCCGACAAGACGCGGCACTCCGGCCTCATCGACGCGGCGATCGAGCGGGCGCAGGCCTATCAGCAGGCCGGCTGCAACGGCTTCTTCATTCCCGGACTGCTGGACGAGAGCGGCATCGCGGCGATCTGCGCTGCGTCGACGCTACCCGTGAACGTGATGATGATGGGTGGCGCGCCCGATCGCGAGACCCTGATCCGGCTCGGCGTGTCACGGATCAGCTACGGCCCCGGCCCCTATCTGGCGGCGCAGGCCCGCTTCGTCGAGCAATGTGCCGCCAGCCTGGCCGGCGCCTGACGGCGGCGGCCCGAAGCGGGCCAGGAACGCCCGCGCCCTCGGCAGCGCATCGTGGAGGAACTGGCCCGGCTCGCGCAGCCAGAGACCGTCATAGGCCTTCGATTTCGCTTCGCTGATCAGGACGTCCTGGGGCAGGTACACGAGCGTTCCGTCCCAGCCCGCCCACCAGAGCCGGCCCTTGGCCCAGTGATGGGCGACCAAGGCTTCTTCGCAGCGATAGCCGTGAAAATCGAAGGCGATCCTGCCATCGCTGACGAAGACGTGGTTGCCGGTGAAGCCTTCGGCCGGTCTGATCCAGACGGCGTGGAAACCCTGCTCCGGATAGGCTTCCAGGAAGGCGTAGGCGAGGATGTGGCAGGCGCCGCAGGCGAAGAAGACCCGCTCGGGCAGATTCCAGCGTTTGACAGGGTCGCTCTTGATACCGGGCTTCAGCCTGAACATCTTGGCGGTTCCCGTCGACCGTTTGCCCGAGATCGAATCGCAATGTCAGAGACTAGCAATGCCCCCGTCATGCACGCGACCACCATCCTGATGGTGCGCAAGGGCAGCCGGGTCGTGATCGGCGGCGACGGCCAGGTTTCGCTCGGCCCGACGATCATGAAGGGCAACGCCAAGAAGGTGCGCCGCCTCGCCAAGGGTGCGGTGATCGCGGGCTTCGCTGGCGCGACCGCCGACGCCTTCACCTTGTTCGAGCGGCTGGAGGCCAAGCTGGAGCAGTTTCCGACGCAATTGCTGCGCGCCTGCGTCGAGCTCGCCAAGGACTGGCGCACCGACCGCTATCTGCGCCGGTTGGAGGCGATGCTGCTGGTCGCCGACAAGGACGTCTCGCTGCTGATCTCCGGCACCGGCGACGTGCTCGAGCCGGAAGCGTCCGAGCATGGCTCGGTGATGGCGATCGGGTCGGGCGGCAATTATGCGCTCGCGGCGGCCAGAGCCCTGATCGACGGCGAGGCCGATGCCGAGACGATCGTGCGGAAGGCGATGAAGATCGCCGGCGATATCTGCGTCTATACCAACCATTCCCTTGTCATCGAGAGCTTGGAGACCCCATGAATTTCGTCGCCGATGGCTATTCATTCGCCCCCGCGACGCCCGACGACTTCCCGATGCTGGCGCGCTGGCTCGAACAGGACCATGTCCGGCGCTGGTGGGGCGACCCCGACGAAGAGCTCGCCGAGATCGCGCGCATCTTCGGCGATCCCAGCATGGAGGCGCTGATCGTCAGCCATGACGGGCGCCCCTTCGCCCACCAGCAGAGCTGGGATCCCGCGCTCTGGCCCGACTACCCGCTGCAGGACCAGCCAGCCGGCACGCGCGGGATCGACCAGTTCATCGGCGAGGCCGACATGCTCGGCCAGGGCCATGGCACCCGCTTCATCGGCGCCTTCACCCGGCATCTGCTGGCGCAGGGCGCGCCGCGGGTGGTGATCGACCCCGATCCGGAGAATCTCGCCGCGATCCGCGCCTATGAGAAGGCTGGTTTCACGGCCCTAGACGTTCGCGAGACCGGCGACGGCCCCGCGCTGATCATGATCCAGGAACCTGTTTGATGACGTCGTTTTCCCCCCGCGAGATCGTCTCCGAGCTCGACCGCTTCATCGTCGGCCAGAAGGACGCCAAGCGCGCCGTCGCGATCGCCCTGCGCAATCGCTGGCGCCGGCAGCAACTGGAAGGGCCGCTGCGCGAGGAGGTCGCGCCCAAGAACATCCTGATGATCGGGCCGACCGGCTGCGGCAAGACCGAGATCGCGCGCCGCCTCGCCAAGCTGGCGAATGCACCGTTCCTCAAGGTCGAGGCGACCAAGTTCACCGAGGTCGGCTATGTCGGCCGCGACGTCGAATCGATCGTGCGCGACCTCGTCGAGGTCGCGATCGGCCTCGTCCGCGAGAGCCGGCGCAAGGATGTCGAGGCCAAGGCGCATGTCGCGGCCGAGGAGCGCGTACTCGATGCCCTCGTCGGACCGACGGCGAGCGCGACCACGCGCGACAGCTTCCGCCGCAAGCTGCGCAACAACGAGCTCGACGACAAGGAGATCGAGGTCGAGATCGCCTCGGCGGCCTCTAGCGCGCCGATGTTCGAGGTGCCTGGCATGCCCGGCGCCTCGATCGGCGCGATCAACCTCTCCGACATGCTCGGCAAGGCCTTCGGGCAGCGCGGCAAGCCCAAGCGCGTGCTGGTCAAGGAAGCCTACGCACCGCTGCTCGCCGAGGAGAGCGACAAGCTGATCGATCAGGACGCGATCGTCCAGGCGGCGATCCGCGAGGTCGAGAACAACGGCATCGTCTTCCTCGACGAGATCGACAAGATCTGCGCCCGCGAGGGCCGCGGCGGCGCCGATGTCTCGCGCGAAGGCGTGCAGCGCGACCTGCTGCCGCTGATCGAGGGCACCACGGTGGCGACCAAGCACGGGCCGGTGAAGAGCGACCACATCCTGTTCATCGCGTCGGGTGCCTTCCACGTCTCGAAGCCATCGGACCTCTTGCCGGAGTTGCAGGGCCGCCTGCCGATCCGGGTCGAGCTCTCGTCGCTCGACGTCGAGGATTTCAAGCGCATCCTGACCGAGACCGAGGCCAGCCTGATCAAGCAGTCGGTGGCGATGCTGGCGACCGAGCAGGTCACGATCGACTTCACGCCGGACGCGGTCGCGGCGATCGCCCGCATCGCGGTCGAGGTCAATTCGAGCGTCGAGAACATCGGCGCGCGCCGGCTCCAGACCGTTATCGAGCGCATCCTCGACGAGATCTCCTTCACGGCGACGGATCGCGGCGGCGAGAGCATCACCATCGATGCGGCCTATGTCGAAGCGCGCATCGGCGACCTCGCCAGAAACGCCGATCTCAGCCGGTTCATTCTGTGAGCTCTTCGGGCGAGGCAGAGCCCCCATCCTCACGCCTCGCCCGCGATTCGCTGATCGTCGGCGCTGCGACGGTCCTGTCGCGCCTGCTCGGCTTTGCCCGGGACGTGCTGATCGCGCGCCTGCTCGGCGCCGGTCCCGTGGCGGACGCCTTCCTGGCAGCCTTGCGCCTGCCGAATCTCGTCCGGCGCGTGCTCGGCGAGGGCGGGCTGAACGCGCCCTTCGTGCCGCTCTACCTCGCGATCAAGGCCGAGCGAGGTGAAGAAGCCGCCAAGCGCTTTGCAGGCGCTGCCGCGAGCCAGCTCGGCCTGCTGCTGCTCGGCTTCGTCGTTCTGGCCGAAATCTTCGCGCCCTGGGTCGTGCTCGGCCTGGCCGGCGGCTTCGCCGACGAACCGCAGACGCTGGCGCTCGCCGCCTACTACACGCGGCTGATGCTGCCCTTCGTGCTGCTGACCACGCTTGCCGCACTGCTCGCGGCGCTGCTCAATGCCGAGGGGCGCTTCACCGTGGCGGCGTTGGCGCCGGCACTGATGAACGCGATCCTGCTCGCGGCCTTGCTGTTCGCGCTGTTCCGCGGCGGTGACAGCCATGCCAGTGCGACGCTGCTCGCCGCCTGCCTCAGCCTCACCGGCCTGGCGCATCTCGCCATGATCCTATGGCGGCTGCTTGGCATCGGCCTGCCGCGCCCCGGCCTGCGCTGGTCAACGGATATGAGCCGGCTGGTCAGGACCGGCGGGGCGACATTGCTCGCTGCCTCCGCCGCGCAACTCGTCCTCCTGATCTCGACGCAAATCGCCTCGACCGGGCCCGGCTCGGTCTCGGCGCTGTATTATGCCGACCGCGTCTTCCAGTTGCCGCTCTCCTTCTTCGGCGTCGCGATGGGCACGGTCGTGCTCTCGGCCATGGCTGGCGAACGCTCGCAGGCGGACCACGACGCCCTGCTCGGCCGGGCGCTGGCACTTGGCCTGGCACTGGCGATCCCAGCCGCGACGGCCCTGTTCGTGCTGGCCGAACCGATCGTCTCGGTTCTGTTCGAGAACGGGCAGTTCAACGCTGCTGACCGCGAGCGTACCGCCGCCGCGCTCGCAGCCTTCGCCTGCGGCCTGCCCTTCGCACTCGCCGCCAAGGTGTTCGGACAGGTCTATTTCGTGCGACGGCAGCCGCGCCTGCCATTGATCGCCGGCTTTGCCGCTGTCGCCGTCGCCGCGCTAGCCGGTTTCGCTTTGCTGGGCTGGCGCGATGCGGCGATGATCGGGGCACTGGCGGCAAGCCTCGCCTTCATCGTCCAGGCGGGCCTGCTCGCGATCCATCTGCTGCGGGCAGGGCTGTGGCGACCGCGCTGGACGGATGGCCGGACGATCCTCGCGATCATCATGGCCGCCTTGCTCATGATCGCGGTGCTCGAGGCCATGCTCAGGCCGCTGCTCTCCGCGCTCGACCTGCGCCAGCCGGCCCTGTGGCGGGCCGGCGCGCTGGCAGTGCTGTGCTGCGCGGGTGCTGCGGTCTACGCCGTTGCCGGCTTCCTGCTCGGCGCCTTCGACGCTGTCCTGCCTTCGCGGCTCTTGCGCCTTCGCGGCGCATCCGTCAGAACGCCGCGTTCCTGAGCGGATCGACCCCCGACTCGAAGGATTTCTTCGCCCTGACGACGGAGCGCCCCATGGCCGCTTTCTCTCCCCGCGTCTTCTCCGGCATGCAGCCGACCTCGACGCTCCATCTCGGCAATTATCTCGGCGCGCTGGTGAACTGGGTCGCGATGCAGAAGACCCATGACTGCATCTATTGCGTCGTCGACATGCACGCGATCACGCAAGGGCTCGACGTCTGGGGCGGGCCGGCCGAGCTGACCCGCGCCACACGCGAGGTCGCGGCCGCCTACATCGCTGCCGGCGTCGATCCGAAGAAGAGCATCATCTTCAACCAGAGCCAGGTCTGCGGCCATGCCGAGCTCGCCTGGGTGTTCAACACCGTCGCCCGCCTCGGCTGGCTCAACCGCATGACCCAGTTCAAGGAGAAGGCCGGCAAGGACCGCGAGAACGCCTCGGTCGGGCTCTACGACTATCCCGTGCTGATGGCGGCCGACATCCTGCTCTACAAGGCGACCCATGTGCCGGTCGGCGAGGACCAGAAGCAGCATCTCGAGCTGACTCGCGACATCGCCCAGAAGTTCAACAACGACTTCGCCGAGCGCATCGCCGAGCTTGACCTCGGCACCGGCGAGCTCGGCTATTTCCCGCTGCCCGAGCCGATGATCCAGGGCCCGGCCCCGCGGGTGATGAGCCTGCGCGACGGCACCAAGAAGATGTCGAAATCGGACCCGTCGGACTATTCGCGCATCAACCTGACCGACGATGCCGACATGATCGCGCAGAAGATCCGCAAGGCGAAGACCGATCCGGAGGCGCTGCCCTCCGAGGAGAAGGGGCTGGAGGGCCGGCCGGAGGCTGAGAACCTGGTCGGGATCTATGCCGGGCTCTCCGGCGAGAGCAAGGCGCAGGTGCTCGGCCAGTTCGGCGGCAGCCAGTTCTCCGGCTTCAAGGCGGCGCTGGTCGAGCTGGCGGTCGGCAAGCTCGCGCCGATCGCCGACGAGATGCGCCGCCTGCTGGCCGATCCCAGCCATATCGACGCCATCCTCAGCGACGGCGCCGACCGCGCCGCCGCGATCGCCGCGCCGATCATGCTCGACGTCAAGGACATCACCGGCTTCGTGCGCAGGCGCTGATCCGGCGGGCGCCCAGTGTCGTGATTTCGACGTTCGCTCTCGGTCGATATCAGGTGCGGAGCGAACGTCGAAATCAAAGAAAGGCACTAGGAATCAAGGGTTTACGAGTGTCCCTGACGATTCTGGAATTCGCTCCACACTCGATATCGGGCAGTGGCTAATTTCGGAATCGGGACAATTGGGAGGCTTGCACTGACGTTGCGACGCCTGTCACCATGACATGTCCTGAAACGGCGGCAGGCAACGGCAATGGTCAAGAGACGGCGGTCCTATGAGACGGGCCATCGCCCGAAATTCCTCGCTGTCGTCGACGACAGCCCGGAATGCGCGAAGGCGGTGCGCTTCGCGGCGCGCCGCTGCGCGCGCCTGGGTGCGTCGATCGTGCTGCTCGGCGTGGTCACCCCGCCACCGGACGAGACCTGGCTCGGCGTCGGCGACATGGTCCAGGCCGACGCCGAGGCCGAGGCGCAGGAGCTGATCGACGCGGCCGCCGCGGCCGTGCGCTCGCTGGCCGGACTCGAGCCGGAGAAGGTCGTGCGCACCGGCGTCAAGGCCGACGAGATGGTCAAGCTGATCGATGCCGACGAGGACATCTCGCTGCTGGTGCTCGCCGCAGGCACCGGTCGCGACGGGCCGGGCCCATTGGTCGCCGCGCTCGCCGGCAAGGGCGCCGGCAGCTTCCCGATCCCGGTCGCGATCGTGCCCGGACACCTCGCCGACGAGGAAATCGACGCGCTGGCCTGATCAGCGCTTGCAGCTGCTGGAATGATTCCAGCGTCCGGCCTATATCGGGACCAGGAACGGCGGCCTTGACCCGCCGGCGCCGGAGACAAAGCCATGTTCATCCAGACCGAAGCCACGCCCAATCCCGCCACCCTGAAGTTCCTGCCCGGCCGCAGCGTCTCGCCGCAGGGGCCGATCGAATTGCGCGACCCAGCCCTGGCCGAGCGCTCGCCGCTCGCGACGCGCCTGTTCGGCGTCAAGGGCGTCTCGGCCGTGTTCTTCGGCTCGGACTTCATCACCGTGACCAAGGCCGAGGGCGAGTGGCCGCATCTCAAGCCCGCCATCCTCGGCGCGATCATGGAACATTACATGTCGGGCGCGCCGCTGATGAGCGACGGCGCCCCGGTCGATGAACTCGCCGACAGCGAGGACGAGTTCTTCGCCGAGGAAGACGCCGCGACCGTCGACACGATCAAGGAGCTGCTGGAGACCCGCATCCGTCCGGCCGTCGCCGGCGACGGCGGCGACATCACCTTCCGCGGCTACAAGGACGGCACCGTCTACCTCGTCATGAAGGGCTCCTGCTCGGGCTGCCCCTCCTCGACGGCGACGCTGAAGCACGGCATCCAGAACCTGCTGCGGCATTTCCTGCCGCAGGTGCGCGAGGTCGAGGCGGTTTGATCGCCACGACGCTCTTTTTCTTTCGTTTCCCTCCATCGGTCATCCCGGACGCAGCGTAGCGGAGATCCGGATCCATGCCGGAGCCTATCCGATAAAGGTTCCGGAATGGGTCCCGGGTCTCCCACCGGTCGCCCGGGACGACGGATGAGGTCAGTCGAAGCGTTCCAAAAGCTGGGAAAAGGCTCTTGCGCATCCTCGCGATAGATACCGCGCTCGGCGCCTGCTCGGCCTGCGTGCTCGACGCCGGCGACCCCGCCCCGCTCGCGATCGAACAGACCGCGATGGAACGCGGCCATGCCGAGGCGCTGATGCCGATGATCGAGCGCGTGATGGCCAAGGTGGAAGGCTGCTTTTCGTCGCTCGACCGCGTCGCAGTGACCATCGGCCCCGGCAGCTATACCGGCCTGCGCGTCGGCATCAGTGCGGCGAGAGCGATCGCGTTCGCCGCCGGCATCCCCGCCATCGGGATCTCGACGCTGGCCGCCAGCGCCGCGCCCTTCATCGGCCGCGAGGGCGGACGCGTCGTCGCCGCCGCAGTCGATGCCAAGCATGGCCAGGTCTGGTTCCAGGCGATGAACGCGCAGGGCAAGCAGCTGGTCTCGGTCCGCCAGGTCAACCATCGCGACGCTGCCCGCGCCATCGGCGCCGGCCCGGTCTCGCTGGTCGGTTCGGCCGCCCTCGCCGTCGCCAATGAGGCCTGGGCGATCGGCCTCGACGCGCTCGTCGTCGACGACGCCAAGGCGCCGGACGTGATCTGGGTGGCGCGCCTCGGCATGATCGCCGACCCAGAAAGCGCCCCGCCGCGCCCGCTCTATCTCAAGGCGCCGGAAACGACGCCGCAGGACCGCGCCCGGCTGCCGCGGCGCTAGAGCAGGATGCGAAAAAGTGGAAACCGGTTTTTCGCAGGAATCCTGCTCTGAACTGTTAGAATCGATCACGTTTTTTGATTCTGGATCGATTCGATCCGAATCATCGTGATCTAGCGCGATGGACTGGTTCCAATCCCTGTTCCAGCGCCGGCCGAAGACGGGCCGCGCCGGCCCGCTCGACGTCCGCCATGCCCGCCAGGTCGCGGCCCTGCATCACCAGGGCGGCTTCGCGCGGCTGTGGGAACCCGGCGAGTGCGCGGCCCTGCTCGCCGACCGGGCGGTCGTGGCCGAGGGTGTGTTCATCGGCAGCGCCAACGAGCCTTGCGGCTTCGTGCTGTCGCGGCTGGCCGCCGACGAGGCGGAAATCCTGAGCATCGTCGTCGCCGGCGGGAAGCGCCGGTCAGGGCTTGGGCAGACGCTGCTGTCGGCCCATCTCGCGCAATTGGCGGCGCGCGGCACTGCACGGCTCTTCCTCGAGGTCGAGGAGGGCAATGCGCCGGCAATCGCGCTTTACCGGCGTCTCGGGTTCGAGACCGTCGGGCGGCGCGAGGGATACTACCCGAAGCCGGACGGCAGCCGCGCCGCCGCGCTGGTGATGCGGCGCGATCTCGGTTGAGCTTCGTCGCGTTGGCGGCATGGACGGCCGCAGGAGGTCCGATTATAGCCGGGCTCGCAGAAGCGGGGCGCCAATGCAGAGAATGAGCGGCTCAGCATGAAAGGCATCCGTCCCGGCGCCATGGTGCGGCTTGCGCTGCTCGTCTTCGGCACGCTCGTCCTGATTCCGCCGCAGCTTGTCGCCATGCGCCTCGGGCGGCCGTTCTATTTCACACGGCTGTTCCAGAAACTGGGCTGCCGCTGCTTCGGGGTGCGCATCACCACGCGCGGCGCGCCTCCGCCGGCAGGCCAAGGCGGGCTGATCGTCGCCAACCACACTTCCTGGCTCGACATCCCCGTCATCGGCACCACCGGGCCGCTCTCCTTCGTCGCCAAGGCCGAGGTCGCGACCTGGCCGGTGATCGGCTGGCTCTCGACGCTGCAGCGCACCGTCTTCATCGACCGGATGCGCCGCGGCGCCACCGCCGGCGTCGCCAGCGAGATGGGCAGGCGGCTGCAGAACGGACAGTCGGTGGTTCTGTTCGCCGAGGGCACCACCGGCGACGGCACACGCGTCCTGCCGCTGCGCTCCTCGCTGCTTGGGGCCGCTCACGAAGCCGTGCGCGGGGCGGACGAGGCCGAGACAACGATCTACCCGCTCTGCGTCACCTATACCGGCTTCCACGGCCTGCGCGGCGGGCGGGCCGAGCGCTCGGCGCTGTCCTGGTATGGCGACACCGAACTCGCGCCGCATTTCCAGGCGATGATCAATTCCGGCGCCATCGATGTGGAGCTCGCCTGGGGCGAGCCGATCCGGATGGGCCGCAAGCTCTCGCGCAAGGAGGCGACGCGCCTCGCCGAGATCGCGATCCGGCGGGCGCGGCAGGAAGCCGTCACCGGCCGGTCACGCGGCTGAGCCAGATACGAACAGCTTGGACTGTTGCGGCCCGGATATTGCGTGTCGACCAGCGAGGGCGATATGATTCCCAAGCTAGGGGCGATTGGGATAAGGAGACGCGGTTGAGGCCGGATCAGCGTTGATGAAGAAAGTCCATATCAAGTCCTATGGCTGCCAGATGAATGTCTATGACGGCCAGCGGATGGCCGACGTCCTGGGCCAGGAGGGCTATGTCGAGACTGCGACGCCCGACGATGCCGACCTCATCCTGCTGAACACCTGCCATATCCGCGAGCGCGCGGCGCACAAGGTCTATACCGAGCTCGGCAAGCTGCGTGACCTGAAGCGCGAGCGCAAGGCTGACGGGCGCGAGACCACGCTCGTCGTCGCCGGCTGCGTGGCCCAGGCCGAAGGCGCCGAGATCCAGCGCCGCCAACCGGCCGTCGATCTCGTCATCGGCCCACAGACCTATCACCGCCTGCCGGAATTGCTGGCGCAGGCGAAAAGCGGCCGCATCGTCGATACGGACCTGCCGCCGGAGGACAAGTTCGATCACCTGCCGGCGCCGAAGCTGGCGGCGATCGTGGCCCGCGGCGTCTCGGCCTTCGTTACCGTGCAGGAAGGCTGCGACAAGTTCTGCGCCTTCTGCGTCGTGCCCTATACGCGCGGCGCCGAGTTCTCGCGCCCGGTCGCGCAGGTGATCGCCGAGGTCGAGCGCTTGGCGCAGGCGGGCGTGCAGGACGTCTCGCTGCTCGGCCAGAACGTGAACGCCTATCATGGCGACGGCCCCGATGGCCGGGTCTGGACGCTGGCGCGATTGATGCGGCGCATCGCCGAAGTGCCCGGCGTCGCCCGCATCCGCTACACGACCAGCCACCCTCGCGACATGGACGAGGACTTGATCGCCCTCCATCGCGAGCTGCCGCAGGCGATGCCGTTCCTGCATCTGCCGGTGCAGGCCGGTTCCGACCGGATCCTTGCAGCGATGAACCGCAAGCATACCGGCGACGAGTACCGCCGGTTGATCGACAAGATCCGCGCGGCGCGGCCCGATATCGCCTTGTCCTCGGACTTCATCGTCGGCTTCCCCGGCGAGAGCGATGCCGATTTCGAGGAGACGCTGCGGCTGATCGCCGATGTCAGATTCGCCTCGGCCTATTCGTTCAAGTACTCCCCGCGCCCCGGCACGCCCGCAGCCGAGCTGTCCGAACAGGTGCCGCCCACCGTGATGGACGAGCGGCTCTACCGGCTGCAGACTCTGGTCGAACAGCATCGGCAGGAGTTCAACCACGCCATGGTCGGGCGCACCGTCGAGATTCTGATTGAGCGCAACGGGCGGCATTCCGGCCAGCTCGCCGGCAAGACGCCCTATATGCAGGCGGTCCAGATCGAGAGCGCAGCGCACCGGATCGGCGATCGCGTCATGGTCCAGATCGAGCGCGCCGGGTCGAACTCGCTGTTCGGCCGTGCGGTCGAACAGCCGGGGTTGGCTGCCTGAGACGGTCCGAGTGCGTAGCGTGCGATGGCGTCGGCGTTGCGGTGAACGTTATTTGGCGGTGATGGTTTTTGACTGCGCCTGTCCGACTCATTCCCACTGGAGACAATGGCATTGGCCCAGGCCGATCAATTCAATCCGAAAGCCGAGCGCGGCGGTCGCCGCGACGAGGCGCTGACGCGCGACGGCCTGCCCGGCGCGGAGGTTGAACTCACCTTCGACAACAACCAGACCGCCGGCCTGGTCTTCGGTCACTATGACCAGAACCTGGCGCATCTGGAGCGGCGCCTCGGTGTCGTCGTCAGTCCGAACGGCAACCACGTCACCATCAAGGGCCCGCGCGAGACCGCCGAGCAGGCGAGCCGCGTGCTGCGCACGCTCTATGCCCGCGCCAAGACCGGCGCGGCCGTCAATCTCGGCGAGGTCGACGGTGCGATCGAGGAGAGCAATGTGCAGCGCTCGCTCTTCCCCTCCGACAATGCCGGCAAGGCCGCCTTCGACGCGGTCGTGACGCGCAAGCGCGGCCCGGTCCGGGCCCGCAACGCCGCGCAGGACGCTTATCTGCGCCAGCTCAAGCGCCATGAGCTCGTCCTCGCCGAAGGCCCGGCCGGCACCGGCAAGACCTGGCTCGCCGTCGGCCACGCGGTCTCGCTGATCGAGCAGGGCGTGGTCGAGCGCATGGTGCTGTCGCGCCCGGCGGTCGAGGCCGGCGAGCGCCTCGGCTTCCTGCCCGGCGACATGCGCGAGAAGGTCGATCCGTATCTGCGGCCGATCTACGACGCGCTCAACGACTTCATGGAGGCGCGCCATGTCGAGCGCGCCCTGCAGACCGGCATGATCGAGATCGCGCCGCTCGCCTTCATGCGGGGGCGCACGCTGAGCAATGCCGTCGTGCTGCTCGACGAGGCGCAGAACGCGACCTCCGTGCAGATGAAGATGTTCCTCACCCGCCTGGGCGAGGGCTCGCGCATGATCATCACCGGCGACCCCTCGCAGGTCGACCTGCCGCCGGGCCAGCGCTCAGGCCTGGTCGAGGCGGTCAGGCTGCTCTCGGGCGTCGAGGGCGTCGGCCATGCCCGCTTCGAGGAAGGCGACGTCGTGCGCCACGCGCTCGTGCGCCGGATCGTCATGGCCTATGAGGACGCCGCAAGGGCGGAGCGCGACGAGCGCGAGGCGCGGCTAGCCGCCCTGCCCGCGCCGGAGGCTCCCGCCGAGGGCGATGCCGACGGGCTGAAGCGGATGCTGTCGCGGGAGCGGCCGCGATGACCGACCGACCTCGTTCGCGGCGCGCTGCGCCGCGAACCGAAGCATCGGAGCCTGCCATAAGCGGGCCCTCGCTGGATATCCGCATGCAGTCCCGGAAATGGCGCGAGATCGGCGATTTGCGACCGCGGATCCTCGCCGCGGTCGATGCCGGGCTGGCGCTGGCTCCGGTCAAGCCGCTGCCGGGCGCCGAGCTCAGCCTGCTGCTCACCGACGACAAGCGCATCCGCATCGTCAACCGCGACTGGCGCGGCTTCGACAAGGCGACCAATGTCCTCTCCTTCCCGGCCGCGCCGCCCGAGCGGATCGCATCGAGCCCGGTGATCGGCGACATCGTGATCGCTCTGGAGACGGTCGCCCGCGAGGCCGAGGCCGAGGAGAAACCCTTCGGCGACCATCTCAGCCATCTCGTAATCCACGGGCTGCTGCACCTGCTCGGCGAAGACCACGAGACGGAAGCCGAGGCCCAGCGCATGGAAGCGCTGGAGACCGCAGCGCTTGCCCGCCTCGGCATCGCCGACCCCTATGCCGGCTCCGAGCCGGAACCCATGCAGCCCCGCCCAGCGTCCAAGACCAAGAAGCCCCAGCCAGCGTCATGAGCGACGACACCCGATCTTCCTCCGCGTCTGAACCGACGGGCCGTGGCCTGGCGCACTGGCTCGGCCACTTCCTCGACCGGCTCGGCCTGCGCCAGGGCGGTTCGATCCGCGAGGACATCACCGAGGCGCTGGCGCAGGACAGCGGCGGAGTGACCGATCTCTCGCCTCAGGAACGGGCGATGCTCTCGAACGTGCTGAGCCTGCGCGAGCGCCGCGTCGCCGACGTGATGGTGCCGCGCGCCGACGTCATCGCGGTCTCCTCGGAGGCGACGCTCGGCGACCTCCTGGCGCTGTTCCGGACCGCCGGCCATTCGCGCCTGCCCGTCTATGGCGAGTCGCTCGACGACCCCCGGGGGATGATCCACATCCGCGACTTCCTCGACTTCATCGCAGCCCGGGCCAAGCCGGGCCGGAAGCTGCGCGGCGAGGCGGAGGCGCCGGCCGGCCCGAGTCTGGGCGCCATCGACCTCTCGATGACGCTGGCCCAGGCCAAGATCCTGCGGCCGGTGCTCTACGTGCCGCCCTCGATGCCGGCGGTCGACCTTCTCGTCCGGATGCAGGCGACGCGCACCCATATCGCCCTGGTGATCGACGAATATGGCGGCACCGACGGGCTGATCTCGATCGAGGACCTGGTCGAGATCGTCGTCGGCGACATCGAGGACGAGCACGATCTCGACGAAGCTCCCGCGATCGCGCCGGCCGGCGAGAACCGCTTCATCGCCGATGCCCGCGCCACCCTCGACGAGCTGAAGCAGGCGACCGGAATCGACCTGTCGAGCGCCGAGGTTGCCGAGGAGGTGGATACGCTCGGCGGGCTGATCGTGACCCTGGCCGGCCGGGTGCCGGTGCGCGGCGAACTGATCAAGGGGCCGGAGGACCTCGAATTCGAGGTGCTCGACGCCGATCCGCGCCGGGTCAAGCGCCTGCGCATCCATCGCCGCGATGCGATCGCGACCGAGGCACCAGCCGCGCCGGACGCCGCATGACGCTGCTTTCGGCGCTGGCCGACCGCGTCATCCTCGCCTGGGGCTGGCCGCGCCGGTTGATCGCGCTCATTTGCGGCGCCTGCGGCGCGCTGGCGCTGGCCCCGCTCGATCTCTGGCCGCTGATGGTCGTGCCGATGACCGCGGCGGTCTGGCTGATCGACGGCTCCGTCGCGGAAACCCGGCGCGGGCGGCTCTGGGCGGCCGCGAGCGCCGGCTGGTGGTGGGGCTTCGGCTATCATCTCGCCGGTTTGTGGTGGCTCGGCGCCGCCTTCCTGGTCGAGGCCGACAAGTTCGCCTGGGCGATGCCGCTCGGCGTCGTGGCGCTGCCGGCCTTCCTCGCCGTCTTCCCGGCTGCCGGTTTCGCCCTGGCGCGGGCGCTCTGGCCGACCGGCGCCGGGCGCATCCTGGTGCTGGCGGCCGTGCTGGCGCTGAGCGAGTGGCTGCGCGGCCATGTCCTCACCGGCTTTCCCTGGAACGTCTACGGCATGATGCTGGCCGGCCCGGCCTGGCTGGCCCAGAGCGCCAGCCTGATCGGGCTCTACGGGCTGACGGCGCTGGCCGTCGCGATCGGGGCCGCGCCGGCCGTTCTCGGAACGGGCGAAAAGGGCGAAGGGCGCTGGCGCGCGCCTGCGCTGGCGGGGCTTGCGCTGGCAGCCATGGCCGGATTCGGCGCCTGGCGGATTCCGGCAGAGCCGGTTCCGGCGCTGAGCGGGGTCAAACTCCGGCTGATGCAGCCGAACCTGCCGCAGGATGCCAAGTTCAGCCCGCGCAACAGCGAGATGATCCTGTCGCACTACCTCGCGCTCAGCGACCGGGCGACCGGCCCGGCGACCTCGGGCGTGCAGGATGTGACGCATCTGATCTGGCCGGAGTCGGCCTTCCCCTTCCTGCTCGGGCGCACGCCGCAGGCACTGGCGCGGATCGCCGCGCTGCTGCCGCCGAGCACGACGCTGATCACCGGCGCGGCCCGCGCCGGCGAAACCTTGCCTGGTGAAAGCCGGCCGCCGATCTACAACGCGATCCAGGTGGTGAACGACGAGGGCACGATCACCGGCAGCTACGACAAGGTCCATCTCGTCCCGTTCGGCGAGTATCTGCCTGCTGTCTTCGAGCGGCTGATCCGGGCGGTCGGCCTGTCCGAATTCGTCTCGGTTCCGGGCGGCTTCGCGTCGGGCAGCCGACGCACGCCGCTGTCGATCCGCGGCCTGCCGCCGGCGGCGAGCCTGATCTGCTACGAGGTGATCTTCCCCGGCGAGGCGATGCCGAGCGGGCCGCGGCCGGGCTTCATCCTCAACCTGACCAATGACGGCTGGTTCGGGCAGACCAGCGGCCCCTACCAGCATCTCGCCCAGGCCCGCCTGCGCGCCATCGAGGAAGGCCTGCCGCTCGTGCGCGTCGCCAACACCGGCATCTCGGCGGTGACCGACCATTACGGGCGCATCCGCGCCGCGTTGCCGCTCGGCGAGGCCGGCGTCATCGACACCTCGCTGCCCCGCGCTGGTCCGGCGACGCCCTATTCCCGCTTCGGCGACCTTTTCTTTGCAGGTGTAGTTGCCAGCCTAATGCTCGCTGGAGTAATAATGCGGCGACGGTAATCCCATTTGGAACTTTCTTTCGGGACCGCCGCCGAATGGCCAACCGCGCCAGGCCTTCAACGGGCCACCGGCTGGCTGACCGGATAAAAAAAGGGGACCGGCTGCCATGTTGAAGAAAGTACCGAATCCGATCGACCGCCATGTCGGCAGCCGCGTCCGGATGCGCCGCATGCTCGCCGGCGTCAGCCAGGAACGGCTCGGCGAGGCGCTGGGCCTGACCTTCCAGCAGGTTCAGAAATACGAGAAGGGCACCAACCGGATCAGCGCCAGCCGGTTGCAGCAGATTTCCAAGATGCTGGGCGTGCCCGTCGCCTTCTTCTTCGACGGGGCGCCCGCCGACGATAGCGTCGGGGAAGGCTTCGCCGATGCGTCGGCCACAACCTATGTCGCCGATTTCCTCGCGACAAGCGAGGGTGTGCAGCTGACCAAGGCCTTCGTGCGGATCAAGAGCCCGCGCGTGCGCCGGCGTATCGTCGATCTCGTCGAATCGCTCGGCGAAGCGCCGATCGACACCATCGAGCAGTGACGCACTGAACCGCTGGATTTCCTGCCGAGGCGTGCTGTCTTTCCGGAACTTCGCAGAGCGAAAGGCCGGAAGGACAGTGCAATTCCCTTGATGGGACGTCGGCTCAGTGCAGGGCCGGGGGCGTATCCTGAGTCAGGACGAGCGTGTTCTGATTGAGCCGCTGCAGTTGCGGGCTGGGATTCACCAGCAGGAAATCCCTGAGCTTCACCTGGTCCGGCTCAGACATGGACAGGATCTGCACTGCGAGCCAGAGCTCGTCCGGCAAGTCCATGCGGTGAGCCACATCCACCAGTTCCTGATGCACCGGCTGATTGCGCAGCAGGGTGGTGAGCAGGCCGAGGGCGTATTCGATCTTGTCGCGGCTGCTGCCGGTGTCATGCTGATTAGCCATGCGAGATCCTCCGCTCGCCCGGGGTCCGCTTCGCGTCGCGACGCGACAGGATGACCGGCGCTTCGATGTCCTTGAAGGCAAGGGTACGGCGATAGGCGTCCTCGCTCACCGTGATGATCGTGCCGACGCAGTTCATGCCCTCGATCACGGTCGGCAGGCCGAGCGGCCGGACCTCCCAGCCCAGTTCCAGGAAACGCGGCATCCACCACGTCTCCATCACCACGGTGATCGCCGTGATGTCGTTGGCGAGGCAATACTCGAACATCCCGGCCAGAACGGTATGCAGCACCTTGCTGTCGGGGCCGCGCCGCTCCGGCACGACGAAGATGCGCGTCCATTCGACGATGTCGGTGCCGCGCTGGAGCCCACGCACATCGGCCAGGAACGGGAAGACATCAGCCATCAGATGCGGGCAGGTCGTAGGGACGAGCCGCGTGCCGCCGATGACGCGCCCGTTCTCGATCGCCAGCAGATAGGTCGCATCCGCGTTGTCGAACTGGTCGACCTCACGCCCGTCGGGCCGCTCGAGCGCCATCCATTTGCGCTCGCCGACATAAATCTGGTGCCGAATCTGGTAGTGCTGCTCGAGCTCGGCCCGGTAGAGGTGCCGGTTCCCGGCATCGATAACGTGGATCATCGCCGCTTCCCTCCCTAGAGGGACGCAAGCTGGCTCCATTCAGGTTTCACGGGTATTCCGGAATTCCGGAAGAAGCGGGCGAAATCGACCGGATTCGAGCAGCTGTTCCTAACGCATAAGTAGTCCCGCCTCGACGGAACACGCCTAGATGCTGATCTCGCCGCGGCGATAGGCCTCGATCACCGTGCGCGTGCGGCCCCTGACGCCGAGCTTCCTGGCGGCGTTCTCGAAATGGGCCTCCGCCGTGCCGGCGGAAACGCCGAGGCGCTCCGCTACGCCTTCCGTCGTCTTGCCGATCGCGAACCAGGTCAGCACCTCGCGCTCGCGAACGGTCAGGACATGCTCAAGCCGCGCCGGCCGCAGGCAATCTGCGGCCTTGCCATGAGCGTAAATCGACATCAGGTGAATCGCCGAACGAGCCTGACGCGACAGGTCCGGCCGATCGCCGGCCATGGTGACCACGGCCTGAAAGCCCGCTTCGCCATGGATCGGCACGCAGAATCCCTCGATCATGTTGAAGTCGCGAGCCCGGTGCATCACCTCGCGCTGGCGCGGCAGCGCCGCGCCCTCCTGATAGACATCGTTCCAGGCGAACGGGTCGATCGTCGTCTTGCAATGGGCCGCGATCGGGTCCCAATCCGAGAACGACTTCTCCAGATAGAGCTCGAACCAGCCCGGCGGCCAGCCGTTGAGGAGAACGAGCGGATCGATCCGGTCGCCGATTTCCGGCAGGCCGGTGATCAGGAAGGCGTGGAAGCCATAGCTGGCGAGCTTATCGCGCAAAGCGGCGACGACCGTCGTCGGATCGGTGAGAGTGCTCAGCCGATCGATGAAGTCGAGCGCGTCTCGTCCCGCGTTGAAATGTCGTCCCGACATGTCCCGTCTTTTTCCGATCTTAGCAGCTTCAACGCAGATCGGCCAAGAATCAACGCATACCAATGCATACCAGCTCATGGCCTGCCAGAGCCGGCGGTAGACGCGCGGCCGGAAGTGCGATTGAGTGAGACCCGAGGTGAACGGCCAATGCTGAAGAAACTTCCGAATCCGATCGACCGTCATGTCGGCAGCCGGGTACGCATGCAGCGCATGCTGGCCGGAATCAGCCAGGAAAAGCTGGGCGAGGCGTTGGGCCTGACCTTTCAGCAGGTGCAGAAATA
This sequence comes from Allobosea sp. FBZP-16, assembly GCF_002831785.1. Lineage (NCBI taxonomy): Bacteria > Pseudomonadati > Pseudomonadota > Alphaproteobacteria > Hyphomicrobiales > Alloboseaceae > Allobosea > Allobosea sp. FBZP-16. Next base: position 74,889 of record NZ_LNCQ01000051.1, read on the forward strand.
CGAGAAGGGCACAAATCGGATCAGTGCCAGCCGCCTGCAGCAGATCGCCAAGATGCTAGGCGTACACGTCTCCTTCTTCTTCGAGGGCGCCCCGGCCGGCGACGTGGCCACCGGCGGCTTCGCCGACGCGTCGGCGTCGGCCTATGTCGCCGACTTCCTCTCCACCAGCGAGGGCGTACAACTTTCCAAGGCCTTCGTGCGCATCAAGAACCCGCGTGTCCGCCGACGCGTCATCGACCTTGTCGAGGCCCTGGCGGATGAAACCGGAGAAACGGCCTAATTCCACGTCCTATTCGTTCGACTTAACGAACAAAATATCTGTCAAAAGAATTTCCTGCCTTGACGGCGAACCTTTCCGCTGCAAAAGACGCTGCGCATTTTTCATTCATGCGCAGGTCTCCACCGGCGCCCGCCCCGCAGCATGGGAAGGATCCCGATCGTGTCCCGCCAGAACTACCTCTTCACCAGCGAGTCCGTTTCCGAAGGCCACCCGGACAAGGTCTGCGACCGGATCTCGGACGAGATCGTCGATCTGTTCTTCAAGGAAGCGATCAAGGCGGGCCATGATCCGGCTCAGGTGCGCGTCGCCGCAGAGACGCTGGCGACCACCAACCGCATCGTCGTCGCCGGCGAGGTCCGCACCCATCTCGACCAGAAGCAGATCAAGTCGAAGGTGAAGTCGGCGGCGCGCAAGGCGGTCCGCGCGATCGGCTACGAGCAGGACGGCTTCCACTGGAAGAAGGCCAAGATCGACGTGCTGCTGCACCCGCAGTCGGCCGACATCGCCCAAGGCGTCGACGAAAGCAGCAACAAGGATGTCGGCGCCGGCGACCAGGGCATCATGTTCGGCTATGCCTGCCGCGAGACGCCGGAGCTGATGGCCGCGCCGATCTACTACGCCCACAAGATCCTCGAGGTCCTCGCCAAGGCCCGTCACGCCGGCGAAGGTCCGGCCGCCAAGCTCGGCCCCGACGCCAAGAGCCAGGTCACGGTCAAGTACGAGAACGGCAAGCCGGTCGGCGTGACCCAGATCGTGCTCTCGACCCAGCATCTCGACGAGAAGCTCACCTCGGCCGATGTCCGCAAGATCGTCGAGCCCTATATCCGTGAGACCCTGCCCGATGGCTGGATCTCGAAGGACACCGTCTGGCACGTCAACCCGACCGGCAAGTTCGTGATCGGCGGCCCCGATGGCGACGCCGGCCTGACCGGCCGCAAGATCATCGTCGACACCTATGGTGGCGCGGCGCCCCATGGCGGCGGCGCCTTCTCGGGCAAGGACCCGACCAAGGTCGACCGTTCGGCCGCCTATGCGGCGCGCTATCTCGCCAAGAACGTCGTCGCCGCCAAGCTGGCCGAGCGCTGCACGATCCAGCTCTCCTACGCCATCGGCGTCGCCAAGCCGCTGTCGATCTATGTCGACCTGCACGGCACCGGCAAGGTCGACGAGGCCAAGCTCGAGAGCGTGCTCGGTGAAGTGATGGACCTGACGCCGCGCGGCATCCGCACGCATCTGGGCCTCAACAAGCCGATCTACGCCAAGTCGGCGGCCTATGGCCATTTCGGCCGCAAGGCCGGCCGCGACGGCAGCTTCTCCTGGGAGAAGACCGATCTGGTCGACGCGCTGAAGAAGGCCGTCGCCTGATCCACGCCGTCCGCGCGGACATCGAGGCCGGGGCGACGCCCCGGCCTTTTTCTTTTGCTCGAACCGACATAGAGCGAAGCGCATGACAGAGCAGCACGATCCAGACCGGGCCTTCTTCGGCCGCCGCAAGGGCAAGGGACTGCGCCAGGGCCAGGCCGAGCGCATCGCCGAGACGCTGCCGGCCTTGCGCCTGCCGGAGGGCCCGATCGCGGATCTGAAGGCGCTCTTTCCGATTCCCGTCGAGGCCGTCAGGCTCGAGATCGGCTTCGGCGGCGGCGAGCATCTGCTGGCGCGCATGCGCGAGAGCCCGCAGATCGGCTTCATCGGGGTCGAACCCTTCATCAACGGCATGGCCAAGTTCCTGGCCGTGATCGAGCAGGAAGGCCTGCGCAACATCCGGCTCTGGGACGGCGATGCCGCGCTGCTCCTGCCGCAGCTGCCCGCAGGAAGCATCGACGCGGCCGACCTGCTCTATCCGGATCCGTGGCCGAAGCGCCGTCAGCGCAAGCGCCGCTTCGTCTCGGAGCGGACCCTATCCCTGCTCGCCAGGGTGCTGCGGCCGGGCGGTCGCTTCCGCTTCGCCAGCGACATCGACGACTATGTCGGCTGGACGCTGGCGCGGCTCGCCGCCTCGCCTGATTTCGACTGGACCGACGAGAGCGCGGACGATTGGCGCCAGCCCTATCCCGGCTGGGTCCGCACCCGCTACGAGGCCAAAGCGGTCAAGGCCGGGCGGGTGCCGAGCTATCTGACTGCGCACCGTCGCGCATCCTGAGGAAGCCGAGCACGCGCTGCGCCGTCACCGGCGTCAGGTTGCGGAAGCTCTGCTTGGCCCGCTCCAGCACCGGAGCGGACTTGCCGTCGCCCTTGCGCAAACCGATCAGCGCCCTGGTCGTCTCCCAGGACCAGCCCATGCCGCGCGCCACCAGGAGCACTGCGTCGCGATCGGGGCCGAAGACGATCTGCTCAGTCGCCGGCAGGGTCAGGCGGGCCAGAGTGGCGACGCCGCAGATCGCATGTTCGATCGCGCCGGAGGTCGCGTATTGCGCCACTACGGATTCGTCGAGCTTGCTGGCTTCGTCGAGGGCCTTGACGTCCGCCAGCGCCTTGCCGAAGCGACCGAGCTCGTCGCCGATGGTCGCCTGGGCCGAGACGGCTTCGGCGCCGCGCTCGACGGCGCCGGCGACGGAGCCGAGCAGGGATGGCTCGAGCGAGGCTTCGAGCCGGCGACGGGCCGAGCTCTTGGCGGCAGCCAGCAACTGCTCGGCGAGATCGCCGGGGATGTCGGCGCGGGTGCCGAGCGTCGCCTGCAGGGCGTCGTCCTGAGCGGCGCGCATGACCAGCACGCCCATGCCGTGGCGCGAGAAGCGGGCGCTCTGATTGGCGGCGACGGCGTGGGTCACGACGCGCCCGCCGCGCAGGATCAGGAAATCGGTGACCGGCTCGCCGAGGTCCGGACGCTCGGTGATGGCGAGCATGTGATCGCGGCCCTTGGCGGCGGCGATGGCGACGAGATCATGGTCGCTGAGACGTGGCGAGGCGACGAGAACCGGGCGCGCCACCGCGATCTCGTCGAGCGCCAGCTGGCGCACGACGCCGCTCGGCGCATTGGGGACCGGAGCTAGCCGCTCGGCCAGTTCGATGCGCGCCCTCATCTCGATCGCGCGGGCAAGGCGACCGATGACCACGTCGAAGACACCGACCTGGTCCTCGCCCATCTCGTTGGCCGTAGCCAGGAAGAGGTCGGTCAGGCGTGACAGGATGACGGCGCGCTCGTCGGTCGAGCCGCGAGCCATCGTCGTCTCGAGATCGCGCAGCAACGCGCCGACAGGACTCATCACGCAACCCCACACACAACCATCCCCTCTCCTAGCAATGAAGAATGACCAGCCGGTTAGCAGGATCGTCGAAATCGAGGACAGGCTTGCAAGATCGCGGAAACGGGACTAGATAGCGCCCAACAGCTCTGGTTTCGGTGTAAGCCGGCGATCAAGAGCGGGCCCACCGGCCCGCTCTTTTTTATTGGCCGAACCGCCCATGAGTCTTTTTTGGAGCCGGCGGGAGACGGGCGAGCCATACGGATGGTCGAGCAGAACAGCCAGGATCAGGAAGAGCGCATCGTCGTGGAGAGCGGCATCGCCGCGCGCGTCGCGGCGATCATCGAGCCGGCGATCGTGGATCTCGGCTATCGGCTGGTGCGCGTGCGCATCAGCGCCCAGAACGGCTGCACCGTCCAGATCATGGCCGAGTTGCCCGACGGCACGATGACTGTCGAAGGCTGCGAGGCCGTGAGCCAGGCGGTTTCGCCGGCGCTGGACGTCGACGATCCCGTTCAGACGGCCTATCATCTGGAAGTATCGTCGCCGGGCATCGACCGGCCGCTGGTGAGGCCGAGCGATTTCGAGCGCTGGGCCGGTCACCTGACCAAGATCGAGACCAGCGAGCCCTTCGCCGGGCGCAAGCGCTTCCGCGGCGTCCTGCGGGGCGCCAGCGGGACCGACGCCCTGCTGAGCCGCGACGACGCCAAGGCCGACGAGGAGCGCGATGTCGCGATCCCGATGCGCCTGATCGCCGAGGCGCGGCTGGTGCTGACCGACGCGCTGGTCACCGAATCGCTCCGGCGCGGCAAATCGGGCCTGGCGCCGGAAATGCCGCCCGCCGACGAGATCGCCCAGCCCGTACCCGGGCGCGGCAAGTCGCTCGGCCCCCGTGATCCCAAGGCCCGCAAGCCGGGCAAGGGCGCCAAGGGGCCGGTGAAGAACACACAGAAAGAGGAGTGAGCGCCATGGCCGTCAGCGCCAACCGGCTCGAGCTGTTGCAGATCGCCGACGCCGTCGCCCGCGAGAAGTCGATCGACCGGCAGATCGTGATCGACGCGATGCAGGACGCGATCGCCAAGGCGGCGCGCTCGCGCTACGGCGCCGAGACAGACGTGCACGCCGAGATCAACACCAAGTCGGGCGAGCTGCGCCTGGCGCGGCATCTCCAGGTCGTCGACCTCGTCGAGAACGGCGCCGTCGAGATCACTGTCGACGAGGCCAAGCGGCACAATCCCGCCGCCCAGGTCGGCGACGTGATCGCCGATCCGCTGCCGCCCTTCGATTTCGGCCGCATCGCCGCCCAGTCGGCCAAGCAGGTCATCGTGCAGAAGGTGCGCGAGGCCGAGCGCGACCGGCAGTATGACGAATACAAGGACCGCATCGGCGAGATCGTCAACGGCGCGGTCAAGCGCGTCGAATACGGCAATGTCTTCGTCGATCTCGGCCGTGGCGAGGCGATCATCCGCCGCGACGAGATGATCCCGCGCGAGACCTTCAAGGTCGGCGACCGCGCCCGCGCCTATGTCTACGACGTGCGCCGCGAGCCGCGTGGGCCGCAGATCTTCCTGTCGCGCACCCATCCGCAGTTCATGGCCAAGCTGTTCGGCCAGGAAGTGCCGGAGATCTATGACGGGATCGTCGAGGTGAAGGCCGTCGCCCGCGATCCGGGCTCGCGCGCCAAGATCGCGGTGATCTCGCGCGATTCCTCGATCGACCCGGTCGGCGCCTGCGTCGGCATGCGCGGCTCGCGCGTGCAGGCCGTGGTCGGCGAGCTCCAGGGCGAGAAGATCGACATCATCCCGTGGTCGCCCGATGTCGCGACCTTCGTCGTCAACGCGCTGCAGCCGGCGGAAGTCGCCAAGGTCGTGCTGGACGAGGAAGCCGACAAGATCGAGGTCGTGGTGCCGGACGAGCAGCTCTCGCTCGCCATCGGCCGCCGCGGCCAGAATGTCCGCCTGGCGTCGCAGCTCACCGGCTGGGACATCGACATCCTGACCGAGGCCGAGGAGTCCGAGCGCCGCCAGAAGGAGTTCGTGCAGCGCACCGAGCTGTTCATGAACGCCCTCAATGTCGACGAGACCGTCGGCCAGCTGCTCGCTTCGGAAGGCTTCCGCTCGGTCGAGGAAGTCGCCTATGTCGAGCCGAGCGAGTTGTCCTCGATCGAGGGCTTCGACGAGGACACCGCCGCCGAGATCCAGAATCGCGCCCAGGAATATCTGGCCACGATCGAGGCCGAGCTCGACGACAAGCGCAAGGCGCTGGGCGTCGAGGACGCGCTGCGCGACGTCGAGGGCGTCACCACCGCGATGATGGTCGCGCTCGGCGAGAACGACGTGAAGAGCGTCGAGGACCTTGCGGGCTGCGCCACCGACGATCTGGTCGGCTGGACCGAGCGCAAGGATGGCGAGAGCACCCGCCATTCCGGCTATCTCGACGGCTTCGACCTGTCGCGGCAGGACGCCGAGGCGATCGTGATGGCCGCCCGCGTCAAGGCGGGCTGGATCGAGGCGCCGGAGCCGGAAGCCGAGGCGGAGGCGGAGACCGAGGAGTCGCAGGCCTGAGCCGGGGCAGCGCGAGATGAACCGGCGCGCCGAACGCGAGGGTCCGGAGCGGACCTGCGTGGTGACGCGCCAGGGCCGGGCGCCGGATGACCTGATCCGCTTCGTGGTCGGCCCCGGCGAGGTCCTGGTGCCGGACATCAGGCGCAAGCTGCCGGGACGCGGCGTCTGGGTCTCGCTCAGCGCTGCCGCAGTCCGCGAAGCGGTCAAGCGACGCGCGTTCGAGCGCTCGCTGAAGATGAAGGTCACGGTTTCGCCCGAGCTGGCGGCCGAGGTCGATGCGCTGCTGGTCCGGGACGCGATCCAGGCGCTGGCGATGGCGAACAAGGCGGGACTGGTCTCGACCGGCTTCGCCAAGGTCGAGGCCCAGGCGGAAGCAGGGCGCCCTGCCGCGGTGATCGCCGCGAGCGACGGCGCCGAGGACGGAAAGCGCAAGATCGGCCAGGCGCTGCGGCGTGCACCGGGGCCGAAAGAGATACCGGTCGTGGCGATTTTCGCCGCGGCTGAACTGGAACTGGCGCTGGGGCGTGAGCATGTGATACATGCAGCGCTTGCTCCGGGTCCGGCGACTGAGGGTTTCCTCGCGCGCTGGCGTCGGCTCATCCGTTTTCGGATGAACGATGCTGGCGAAACGGCGTTCATCGACCCGGCTGAATCCGACGTACGCGACCAGACGAAGACCGAACCGGCAGGACCGACAGCGGAATGAGTGATACCAAGACCCCCGGCGACAAGACCTTGAGCGTGACGCCTCCCAAGACGTTGTCGCTGAAGCGACCTGTCGAGCAGAGCACGGTTCGGCAGAGCTTCTCGCATGGGCGCACGAAGCAGGTCGTCGTCGAGGTCAAGCGCCGCGTCAGCGGCCACGAACCCGTGGCAGCTCCGGTTGCCCGTGCCCCGCAGCCACAGCAGCAGGCTCCGACGCCGCCGCGGCCACAGGCACCGCAGCCCGCGCCACAGGCCAGCCGCCCGGCCGGCAGCATGCTGCTGCGCACGCTCTCGGACGATGAGAAGGACGCGCGCCAGCGCGCCCTCTCCGACGCCCGCGCCACCGAGGCGGAGGCCCGCGCCCGCGCCGAGGAGGAAGCGCGCCAGCGCGCCGCCCGTGAGCAGCGTGAACGCG
>NZ_LNCQ01000050.1:0-63309 GCF_002831785.1 Allobosea sp. FBZP-16
GGCCGCCGCCGCCCTGACCGCCGCCACCCTGACCACCGCCGCCCTGGCCGCCGCCACCCTGGCCGCCGCCGCCCTGACCGCCGCCACCCTGACCACCGCCGCCTTGACCACCGCCGCCCTGGCCGCCGCCACCTTGACCGCCGCCACCCTGGCCACCGCCGCCATTATTGCTTGCGGAGCCGCCGCCCGAGCCGTCATTGGACGAGCCTCCAGCGCCGCCGCCAAAGCCGTCGCTGCCGTTACGGCCGTTGCCTCCCGCATCGCCAGAGCCGCTTGGCCCTCCCGAGGACAAGGCTCCCGTCGTCAGCGGCGGGCAGGCCCAGTATTGGTTGCCGCCCTGCTGGACCACGGTGCAGCCGGGACCGGGTGCGCGCGTGCGCCTCCCGTTGGCGGCGAGGAGATTGTAGTATTGGACATTGCCGGCCGCGGTGCCCTGGGGGGCTGTGGCGGTGGCGCCGATCGACGCGGTGGCAAGCGGCGGGCAGGCCCACAGCAGGTCGCGTTCGGACTGCACGACGACGCAGTCCCGGCTCGGTGCCCGGGTTCTGCGGCCGTTTGGTGAGACGGCGTTGTAATATCGCACTCCGCCGGCATCCGACGCGCTTGGGCCGGATGCGGATGCGGTCGGGCGGAACGGGTTGCCACGCGCCGCCGGATCGCATTCCCAAAGCCAATTGTCTCTGATGAGCTTGCGTTCGCAGCCGCTATGGGGCTGCGGCGTCGGGTTGCCGTTGACGGCAAAGCCCTCGTGGTATTCAGGCCATGGGCTCGTCCCTTGGGCATAAGCAAAGGTCGACGTGGTCGCGAGAAGTCCCGCAATAAAGATCTTGCTCGGCAGGTACCGCATGACGTGCCTCCCGCCCGGGCAGCCCAATGGCTGTCCAGTGCAAAAAAGAGATGTATTCGGGATGGCTTGTTCTAGACGCTCGAACACGGCCAAGCCGGCATGTTGAGCAATAGCATGTGGTATTGACTTGATTTTATTCTATTCGAGTGAAAGCTTTAGGTCGCTCGAACTAATCCGAAGGGATTACTGTCGGGCGAGCTGCCGGAAGGAAGGCGAGAGATGATGACGTATTGGAAATGGTTGGTGCCGGCGCTGGCGGCATTGCTGCTCTTCCATCCAGCACACGCCCAGATCGGCACGCCGGGCAATGCGCCGCTGACGCCGGACGGCCCGCGCCAGGGCTTGGGTCCGCCCTCGATCTTCGACAGCACACCCGGCATCAGGCTGCACGCGCCAGGTGCCGGCGGCATCCCCGGCGCCGGCCCGCCGGTCGACTATGGCGGCACGCCGCGGGGCGCACCGCGCTCGCAGAATCCGATCACCATGCCGCGCTACGGGTCGGCGAGTGATCCCGCGCTGCGCAGTGTGGTCACGGCCTATTGCAGGACGTCGCGCCGAGCCTGCGCGGCGTCAAGTCGACTTCGGGCCGGCGCGGCCTGCTCTTGCCGCCTGCCGAACGGAACGCGACAGCGCGGGCGCGTCGTCCGCTGACCTGACTCAGCGCCGGGCTACCGCCCTGACCACGCCGTTCTTCCCGCCGCCGCAATAGAAGCGGTCGCCGCCCGCTTCCATGCCGGCGACGAAGGTGCCCTCCGGCATGCGCATGGCGTCGAGCACCGCGCCGCTCTCGGGGTCGACCCGCCGGATCTCGCTTTCCTCGTTCTCCCAGGTCGCATGCCAGAGCTCGCCGTCGCTCCAGGTCACGCCGGTGACGAAGCGGTTGGATTGCAGCGTGCGCAGCACCTTGCCGGTTTCCGGATCGATCTGGTGGATCTGGCGCTCGCGGTAGTGCCCGACCCAGAGCGTGCCCTCCGCCCAGGCGAGGCCGGAATCGCCGCCACCGGCGGGTGCCGGAATGGTCGAGAGCACACGCCCGCTCTCCGGGTCGATCTTCTGAATGCGGTCCTCGGCGATCTGGTAGAGGTGCTTGCCGTCGAAGGCGGTGCCGGCATGGGCGGGGACGTCGAGGCTGCGGGTCGTCTCGCCGCTGTCGGGATCGAGCGCATTGAGCTTGTCGCCCGAGGCGAACCAGACTTGGCTGCCGTCATAGCTGACGCCGTGCACGGCCTCGATGCCGGGGAAGGGGCCGTATTCGCGGACGATCCTGGCTGTCCTGGTCATGGGAATATCTCCTCTGTTCGGTTGGACCGGGACGAGGTCTAGCGATCTGGCAGCGGGGCAGGGAGTAACAAGGCTGTCGGGAAACCCGGCACCGGCGGGGTCAGCCAGCGCCGCGCCCGCGCCTTGCCGAAGGACTGGATCTTGCCGGCCCCAGCCAGCGTCTCGAGCGCGCGCTGCATGTTGCGCTGGCTCGTGCCGAGCGCCAGCGCCAGCGCCGAGCTCGACCAGGCCTCGCCATCGGCGAGAAGGGCGAGCACGTCGGCGTGCGCCTCTTCCAGCGGCTGCGCCAGCACCGCGACCTCGCCCGCCCGGCGCGGCTTCAGGGCAAAGCCGCGCTGGGTCGCGCTGATCTCGGCGATCCCGTGCAGTTCGGCGCGCAGCCGCCCGATCTCGACCCGCAGGCGGGCACGATGCGATTCGTCCGCCTCCTTCGCCCGGAAGGCCCGTTTCAGCAGATCTTCGCGCGAGACATCCGCCGGCCAGGCCTCGGCGAGGGCGCGAGCGAGCGCGAACAGCACGGGGCGAGTGGCCAGCGGCACGGCCGTACCCGCCTCGCGTACGACGTTGCGGCAGGCATCGACGACGAAGCTGCCCGAGGCGAGCAGCGCCGCGACCTCGCCCAGCAGCAGCGGGCGCTCCGTGCCGCGCAGGATCAATCGCGCCGCCGGGGCTGCCAGTACGCGGGCGGCGGCCTCGACTTCGGCCATCAGTGCCGGGATGCGGGCGCGTTCGGCTGCCTCTGCCGCCTGTGCGAACGCGGCGCGGGCTGCCTCCGCCTGCAGCCGTCTGAGCGCGATGCCGCCGATGGCGAGCGCGCGCGCCGCATCCAGCGCCGGCGGCAGCGGGCTCTCGTCGAAGCCGCCAAGCAGGCGCTCGGCCTCGCCGAGCCGGCCGATCAGCAGCAGCCGGCGCACCTCGATCGTGCGGGCATGGGCGGCGTTGAGCCGGTCGCCATGGGCTTCGAGCACCGCGCGCGCCGCATCGAGCGCCTTGGCCGGCCAGCCGAGATCGCGCGAGACCAGGGCGATCTCGGCTTCTGCCAGGATGCAGCGAGCCCGCGCCACCGGCTCCTTCGCGCCAAAGCCCTGGCCGGCGCGCTTCAGCAATGCCTTCGCCCTGGCGAGGTCGCCGAGCTGCGCCATGGCGATGCCGCGCAGCGCCAGCGCCGGCGCATCGTCGCGCAGGGCGACATGGTTGAGCGCCCTGAACGGATCGCCCGCCGCCAGGGCCCGCCCGGCCGCGGTGATCAGCGAGTCCATGCCCAGCTTTCGAATCCCGCCAAACTTGTCACTCCCGCTCCCTGTCGGCCCGAGCCTACCCCTGCTTCCGACGCCGCATCGCGAAACGGCGGGCGGCGAATGTCAACCGAAGGCAGGAGCAAGCATCATGACGGCTCATCTCACCGGAACCCGCGAGGACTGGCTCAAGGCGAGACTCGACCTGCTCGCAGCCGAGAAGGCGCTGACGCGGCAGAGCGATGCCGTGGCGCTGCAGCGCCAGGCTCTGCCCTGGGTCAGGGTCGACAAGGACTATCGCTTTACCACGGAGGCGGGGCAGGTCGGCCTCGCCGATCTCTTCGCCGGGCGCTCCCAGCTCCTGATCTACCACTTCATGTTCGGGCCGGATTTTTCCGCCGGCTGCCCGTCCTGCTCGCTGATCGCCGATGGCTTCAACGGCATTCACGTCCACCTCGCCAACCATGACGTGACGCTGACCGCCGTGTCGCTGGCCTCGCTCGACAAGCTCGTCGCCTTCAAGCGGCGCATGGGCTGGAGCTTCCCCTGGGCCTCCTCGGCGACGGGCGATTTCAACTTCGACTTCAGCGCCTCCTTCACGGAGGACCAGCAGCGTCAGGGCGAGATTACCTACAACTTCCAGAAGGAGCCGGAGCGGGACTGGCGTGAGGGCGAGCCCGGTGCGGAAGGGGCCGAAGCTTTGCTCGCCCGGATATCCGGCACCGATACCGGCGCTTACATGCGCGAGCGGCCAGGTGTGAGTGCTTTCATTTGCGAAGGCGGCACGATCTATCACACCTATTCCAGCTATGCCCGCGGCATGGACGCGATCTGGAGCATGTATCCTTGGCTCGACCGCGCGCCGAAGGGACGCAACGAGGCCGGCGGTATCTGGTGGCGCCATCGCGACGCCTATGCCGCCTCGTCGGCCGCGACGGCTCAATCATGCTGCGCCTGAGCGCCATAGATCACGACGATTTTGGATCGACCCGACCCAAAATCGTGAACGTGATCGATTCCAAGAGTTCAGAGCGGGATCACAGCGAAAAACCGGTTCCCACCTTTTCGCATCCCGCTCTGGCGCAGAGTGATCGCGGAGCGCCGGACATCTCGTCCGGCGGCTCCGTCATCGATGCAGGCCGCAGCTTCCTCGCCATCTGCATCCTCCTGTTCATCGCCAGCACGATCGCGACAGTCACGATCTGTCTCACCATGGCGCAGATGGGCGAGGTGCCGATGGCCGGCGGCTGGTCGATGTCGACGGCCTGGACGCCGCTCTGCGGCGGCTCCTGGTTTGCTGCGGCCGCAGCCTTCCTCGGCATGTGGGCGCTGATGACGATGGCGATGATGCTGCCTTCGCTCACGCCGGTGCTCTGGCGGTTGCGGGCGAGCGCAGCCCGAGTTGGCGCAACTCGCCCGGATCTGTTCGCCGCGCTCACTGGTTGCGCTTATCTCCTCGTCTGGAGCGCGCTCGGCCTGGCGATCTTCGCCGGCGGCGCGCTCCTGCTGGAGGCCGTGCTGCGCTGGCCGCTTCTGGCTCGTGCCGTGCCGTTGGCTGCGGGGGTTGTCGTGATCGCCGCCGGTCTCTTCCAGATGTCGCACTGGAAGCTGGCCATGCTCGCGCATTGCTCGCATGTCGCCGGGCAAGGCGCCGGCGCGGCGGCCGCGATAAGGCGGGGTCTGCGGCTCGGCCTGAGCTGCTGCGCCTCCTGCGCCGGGTTGACCACGCTGCTCCTCGTCGGTGGCGTTATGGATCTGCGCGCCATGGCCATTCTCGCGCTTGCGATCACCGCCGAGCGGCTCGCGCCGGCCGGCGGGCGCGTCGCTCGCGCGACCTGCGGCCTGATGCTCGGAGCGGGCGCTGTCCAGCTCGCGCGGGCGCTCTGGCTGCTCTGAGCGGCCTCGCCATCTCTGCCATGCATTTTTGCATCTGCTCAGAAACGCGCCACGCAGTGCCGCGATGCCTTTCGCTGGCCTATACAGGTGGCAGGCGATCCATGGGTCGGGTCGCACGCAAAGATTGTACGATTCACGAGGAGACGCACATGACGCTCAAAGCCCAGTTCCTGATCGGGGCGGCCTTCGCCGCCGCGGTTTTCGCTGGCGCCCCGGCGCGCGCCGACATCACCATCGGCCTGCTCGCGCCGCTGACCGGTGCGGTCGCGGCCTATGGCGATCAGGTCAAGAATGGTGCCCAGGCTGCCGTCGACGCGATCAACAAGAAGGGCGGCATCGGCGGCGAGAAGGTCGTCCTGAAGCTCGCCGACGATGCCGGCGATCCGAAGCAGGGCGTCTCTGCCGCCAACCTTCTGGTCGGCGACAAGGTCCGCTTCGTCGTCGGCCCGGTGACCTCCGGCGTCGCCATGGCCGCCTCGGATGTCTTCGCCGAGAGCGGCGTGCTGATGGTGACGCCGACCGCGACCTCGCCGGCCCTGACCAATCGCGGCCTTTCCAACGTCTTCCGGACCTGCGGCCGCGACGACCAGCAGGCCGAAGTCGCGGCCGCCTACGTGCTGAAGAACCTGAAGGGCAAGAAGGTCGCCATCGTTCACGACAAGGGCACCTATGGCAAAGGCCTCGCCGATTCCTTCAAGAAGGGCATCAATGCCGGCGGCATCACCGAGGTCGCCTATCTCACCCTGAACCCGGGCGACAAGGACCTCGCGGCGGTGATCACCCGGCTGAAGTCGGGCGGTGCCGAATTGATCTATTTCGGCGGCTACCATCCCGAGGGCGGCCTGCTCGCCCGCCAGCTGCATGATGCCGGCGTCAAGGCAACGATCATCGGCGGTGAGGGGCTCTCCAACACCGAGCTCTGGGCGATCGGCGGCGACACCGCGGCCGGCACGCTCTTCACCAACGCGACCGACGCGCTGAAGAACCCGGCCTCGGCCGAGGCCGTGGCGGTGCTGAAGGAAAAGGGCATCCCGCCGGAGGCCTTCACGCTCAACGCCTATGCCGCCGTCGAGGTGCTGAAGGCCGGCATCGAGAAAGCCGGCAAGGACGCCAAGGCCGATGCGGTGGCCAAGGCCCTGAAGGCTGGCCTCGAGGTCAAGACCGCGATCGGTACGCTGACCTATGGCAAGACCGGCGACCTGAGCTCGCCGAGCTTCGCCATGTACAAGTGGGAAGCCGGCAAGATCGTCGCGGCCGACTGACGAACGCGCCTCCAAGAGGCGAGGGAAGGGGCCTGCGGCGTGCCGCGGGCCTCTTTTCATTTGGAAGTGAGCGAAGCGCTGTGCGTCCCTGAACGCGCCGTTCGGGAACCGTTCAGGCGCTGGGCCGTTTTCTCCGGCGACCGAACGGGAATTGCCCATGACAGCCGCCGACACCATTGCCGCCATGCAGCCTCTCGCCAGGCCGTCGCTGATCGCGATTCGGCGCGAGGCCGACGGCTACGGCATCCGCTTCGGCCTGAGCGAGGCCGAGGATGCCCGGATGCCGGGGCCCGTGTTCCCGACGCTCGACGAGGCTATGGCCTGGATCGAGGGCATCGACCGCGCCCGTGGGCATTGAAATGGCCCGGATCGCGGCAATCTGCGGCATGACTGTCGATCGCGTATCCTGACGGCTTGTCAAAGCGGGTCGCGATCGGGCATAGAGCCTTCCAACGGAGACGTGGCCGAGAGGCTGAAGGCACTCGTTTGCTAAATGAGCATACCCCACAAGGGTATCGAGGGTTCGAATCCCTCCGTCTCCGCCATTACCTTCAAATGAAGCGTCTCCCAGCGCACGGTGCGGCAGAAGAATGCGCAACGTTCCAAAGGCTTTGCCGGTTCGACCTCTGCACTGCGCTGCCCGCGAACTCCGTGCGACATTCTCCGAATGGCCCGTTTCTCTCCCGACCTGTGGACTAAAGCCACCACCATACGGATAGAAACCCTCGCTTCTTCATACGGTTAGACGATCAGGTCGGGGCGCGAGTTCGAGTTTTCTTTGGTTAACGAAACCTCAATCGCTCCCAAATAGGCTGTTGAATCGAAACAGCAATTTCTTATTCGAAGGCCGCAGGTTCGTTCTTTGTTCTGAGGCGAACCTCGGATAGGATGAGGTCCAATAACGAGGCAGCCCCGTGGCGCAAACGTCGGAAATCGAATGGACTGACGCAACTTGGAACCCGGTGACGGGCTGCACCAAGATCGGTCCGGGCTGCGACAACTGCTACGCTGAACGCTTTGCGGAACGTTGGCGTGGGGTTGCTGGGCACCCCTACGAACAAGGCTTCGACCTGACGCTCTGGCCATCAAGGCTGATGCAACCCGCGCAGTGGAAAAAGCCGCGGATGATCTTCGTGAACTCGATGAGCGACCTGTTCCACAAGGACATCGACCGCACGTTCATCGACAAAGTGTTCGATGCCATGGAGCAGGCGAACTGGCATGTCTATCAGGTGCTGACCAAGCGCAGCTCACTGATGCGCAATTATGTCCGGAAGCGGTATGACGGCGGATCGGTCCCGCGCCATATCTGGCTCGGAGTGTCGGTTGAGGACGCAGCGCATACGAGCCGGATCGAGCATCTGAAGCAGATCAACTCGGATGCGCGCTTCATATCGTTCGAGCCCCTGCTCGGTCCTATCGGCAACGTCGATCTAGGCGGCATCGCATGGGCCATCGTCGGCGGCGAGAGCGGGCCGCGGGCTCGCCCGATGGACGAGAGCTGGGTCAGACAGATCCGGGACATCTGTGACCGTGACGAGGTAGCCTTCTTCTTCAAGCAATGGGGCGGTCCCCGGCCCAAGTCGGGCGGGCGTCTGCTTGATGGCGAAGAATGGAACGGCTTTCCCTGGCAGATCGTCCCTAAGCCAATCCTCGATCAGATTTCAGCGTGAGCCACTTCGCATGGAGTGCCGTCAGCATTGAAGAAGTCGCACGTTGAGAACACAGTTGGCCCTTGGGCCCGACAGAAGCTCGATGGCCTCGAAGCATATTTGCACGCATACACCGTCGCGCTGAAGAAGCAGCCCTTCGAACTGGTCTATATTGATGCGTTCGCCGGCGCAGGACGCTCAAGAATCCGCGATGCTTGGGCTGGCGCTGATGACGAGGACCTTCGTCTTCTGGACGACGAGTTCATTCGATCCGAAGAGCAGTTCATCGAAGGCTCCCCGCACCGAGCCCTCGCTCTCGAACACCCCTTCACCCAATACCACTTCTTTGATGCGGACGCCGGGCGCGCAGCGCTTCTTGGTGGCCTAAAGGCCGACTATCCGGATCGAAAAATCAGTGTTCAGGTTGGGGACGCGAACGAATTGATCCAGAAGCTGGTGCCACGGATAGCGGGGCGGAACACGAAAGGTGTCGCATTCCTCGATCCGTACGGACCCCACCTGAATTGGCGAACCGTCGAAGCCCTTGGGGCAACCAAGAAGTTCGAGGTCATTATCAATTTTCCGCTCGGTATGGCCATCAACCGACTGATCACGCGCTCAGGCGATATTCCAGAGAACTGGCGCACTGGGCTGAACGGTTGCTTCGGCGGCACCGACTGGGAAAGCCTCGTTTATGCAGAGCGGACCGACCTCTTTGGCGACACGACGCGCCACAAGGTAGATGATGCCGCGAAGCGGCTCCTGGACCATTACGTTGGCCGCTTGAAGACTTTATTTGGCCACGCCGCGACGCCGAGCGTCGTCAGGAATACGCGAGGAGTTCCGATCTACTACATGCTCTGGGCGGGGCCACATCCCCTCGGCCAAAAAATTGCCGACTACATTCTCGCAAAGGGTGACCGGATCACGCCACCAAAGAAGCAGCCCGCTCGTCGGTAGCCTTCGACCAAGCGGTCAGCAATTCATCATTCAAGGCGCAGTGTGGCTCGGAACCGGCCTGTTCGCATGCTTCAGCACGATGTCGATGATCTCGGCAGGCTTGAACGCTACATCGCAAGCCCACAATCCAAATCCTCCATGCCCATTCACGGCTTCCGTCCATTCTGACAGCGCCGCACGCTTCGCCCGGTTCTGAGCCGTGTCTTCGCCTTTGATTTCCAACGCCAGGCTCAGGCCGTTGTGCAGTCGAACGATGAAGTCTGGCAGGTACCGACGGCGAGAGCCCTGCCACAAATAGCTGATGTGGAAGCCGAGATGGTCGTTCTTGGCGTAGGCAACCACCTCGGGGCGCGTCTCGAAGACGTTTGCCGCATGACCTTCCCACGACGAGTCCCCGACGACATGGCTGATGTGGGATCTCTGCGTCAGGATGTTCGGCTTGGTAGTGTACCAAACCCTCATGTCCGCGGTCGAACTAATGGGGCGTTCTTCATCAAAGACCGGTTCGAGTTTCGTCGTGTTCTGCTCGGTCACGAAGCGCAGAAGGTGCGTGACCACCCCATCAATGTTGAGGGCGATCAGGATCCGGCGTCGCAAGGGATCGCTGTGGAACAGAGATGGAATGTCGATCTTGTTCGAGGCCAGGAACTCCTCGACCAGCCGTACGAGTTGGGCCAGCAGGTACTCTTCGGTTCCCTGGAAACTGCCGTGGAGGGCGGAGAAGGCCTTACGCGCCGCGACGAAGATGAGCCGCTGCAGGCGAAAGCCCTCGGGCAGAGCAGCAAGGTCGATCTGCGTGACCTTGCTCATGTCGGTCGCGCCGCCGAGTGCCGGGGCCAGCTCCGCCGTGATGGCTGTCGCCGCAGGATCGAGCGTTAGCGTCTCCACCTTGGACCAGTCGACGACGAGAACGGGCTTCACGACCTGCTCGATCCGCAGGATGTTCGGCCATCGCAGCTCGAGGGCAGCGCGTTCCGGCACGACATCGATCTGCGTCGAAGGCTTCGGCGGAGGTGGAGCTTCGCCACCTTCTCCAGGTTCGTAGATCGAAAGCGGCACGCCGAAGACGTTCACGTATTCAGGCCGGAACAGCCCGTTCTCGTCCTTGTCATAAGTGACACGGCGCAGGCCGCGGCCGATCACCTGCTCGCACAAGAGCTGGGACGTGAAGGCCCGCAGACCCATGATGTGGGTGACGTTCTTGGCGTCCCAGCCTTCCGACAGCATCGCGACGGAGATGACGTTCTGCAGATCCTGGCCAGCGCCGCCCCGCCTGCCGACATTGTCGACGATCTCGCGGAGCAGCTCTTCCTTCTTCAACTCCTTCAGACGCTCTTTTCGCGTGGCCGGGATGTTGGCCGCATCCACGATCGCCTTCAGACGCTCCTCATATCCCTTGTCGGATGCAGCCTGTTCGCCGATCTCCGCCTTCTCCAGAACCTTCGAATCCACCCGCAACGTCCGCTCGGGAGCGCGCAGCTCCGGCCAGTGGGCATCGCCAGCATTGAAGTAGCGCTCGATGCGGGCGGCGGTTTCCGTACGGTTGCAAACCGTCAGCATCACAGGCGGCGAATGGTGACCGGCCCAATCCGCCAGCGCTTTCCGCCAATCCGCGCCGAGCAGCGTATAGGCATCCTGCACCAGCTTCGGCAGCGGTTCGTGCGGCTCGGCCTTGCGGTTCAGATCCTCGGAGACCGAACGATCGCGATAGATGTGATAGAGCTTGGGTCTCAGCGTCCTGGCGTCGGGCAGCGCGTCATCGCGAACGACCACGCGGGGTGTCTTCACAAGGCCGCTTTCGATCGCGTCGTTCAATCCGAAGTCGGAAATGATCCAGTCGAACAGCGCCGTGTCCGTGCTGGCCTTGCCGGTCGGCGCGAATGGCGTCGCCGAGAGATCGAAACAGCGCTGGATGCGACGGGTCTTGTGCAGCCGATCCAGCCCCTCGATCCACCGCGTCGCCTCGTCGAGATCGATGCCTTGGTCAGCGGCGGCCTTCTTGCTGATCTTCAATTCGGCAGGCTTGCGATAGGCGTGGTGCGCTTCGTCATTGATGACGATGATATCGCGATGGTTCGCCAGCTTCCCGAGAACACGGCGGGTGAACGCCTCGTCGGACTCGGCGCCCTTCTTGACGACCGAGCGCTTCGGCTGCGCTGCCGGCATCAGCGTGTGCCAGTTCTCGATCAGAACCTCCGCCTGGTTCAGTTTCTGGCGAAAGGCCTCGGACGGGCAGAGATTGAACTGGTCGTAGTAGCTTCCCTCGCTCGGGATCAGAACCTGGAGCCGCCCCTTCACGGTCAGGCCCGGCGCGACGATGAAGACAGCCCGGCTGAAGTCCTTGCTGCGTTTCGGATAGGTCAGCGCGTTCAGGGCCTGCCACGTGATGATCATCGCCATCACCGTGGTCTTGCCCGCTCCGGTCGCCATCTTGTTGCAGAGCCGCTCCCACGGGCCGCCGTCGCCCGGAACCACGATGCCCTGCTTGAACTCCGGAGCGCCTTCGACCCACCAGATCAGCGTCTCGATCGCTTCGAGCTGACAGAAATAGAAGGGATATTCGCGCACCGTCTCGTCATGCCAATGCTCAAGAAGGCGTCGCGTCACGATGGTGACTCCCGGCCAGCCGGCATCGCGCCACGCATCGACGCGCGAGCGGATCGTGTTCACGTTATCGAGCATCTCGACGCGCCGCGTGTTGTTGCGGGCGTCGAACACCTCGTAGCTCGCCGGCCTGCGTTCGGGCTTCACCTCGAGCACGCCGCCCTTGCCCTCGATCCAGTGCTGATGCGGGGCGACAAAGGGCGAGTTGATGATGAGGGACTTCGGCTTCTCCATCCCCCTCACTCCAAGCCCATGATCTTCAGGCTTTCGATCCCTCGGTCATCGACGATCTTGACGGCGACGCGCCGGTTCTCGCCCGCCTTGAACGGCAGCGACACGGTGCCGTGGAACTGCTCCAGCAGGTCCTCGTCCAGTTCGGCCCGGATGGTCTTGCGCAGGCGGTTCCAGCCATCCTTGGCTCCCGCCATGGGGAAGAACACCTGATGCGGCATCAGGCTGCGCCCGTCGTAGTCGGTGTCGAGCGACCACATGGCGATCTTGGACTTGCCACCCGAGACAAGCTCGCCCGAGCGGGGATCGAAATAGTCGAACCCGTTGACCTCGACGCGCCATTCATCTCCCTCACGCCGCAGGTCGACATCCGGCTGGCCCATGAGCCAGAAGCTCTGGTTCGATGACCGCGCCTTCTTGAGGTCCTCGGTGAGGAGGTCGGTGTTCATCTGGGCCTTGAGCAGCATGACGCCGGGCCAGTTCATCTCGTCGATGTCCTTGGCGGCCTCCGGATCGAAGGTGAAGGCGCAGAACACGACGATCTTCGGGCGCGGAACCAGCGTCTGCGCTTCTTCGATGGCGCGTTCCACCTGCTTCTGTTCGAGCGCCGCGTGTTCCGGGCCGAAGCTGACGACGGCGCGCTCGCCGGTTTCCAGCGAGCCGGACGCGTGGAGATGCTTGCAGCCGGGGATCGCCTCAAGCTCCGTGAACTTGAGCATGGCGCCGCCCTTGCCGCGGATGCCTGTCTTCAGAAGCTCGCCGCGCCAGAGCGCCTGCCGCGAGGTTTCTCCGGACCGTGCGACCGACGCATCAGCCTCAACCGGCGGCGTCGAGTCATCGAGGCTGAGCACGGTCGGCGCGGGCACGGCTTCCACCGAGAAAGGCCCGGTGATGCGCAGGCGCGTTTCGTCCTTCTCCGGCTTGTCGTAGAGCGTCTCCGGCTCGGCATGGGCCTCGATGGACGCATCCATCGCCGATTGCATCGCATGTCGCGCGCTGTGGAAGGCCTTGAAGGGCTCGGCAGCGGCTGGGGGCCAATCTTCCGGCAAATCGAACGGCACTTCCCACTCGAGCAGCGCATCGGCAGGCGAAGCCTCGCCATTGGCCAGCTTGTGTCTCTTGCCGGACGCCGAGAAATCGATCCACTCGCCTTTGCGCCCGCCCTGGGGCGAGCGATGGCGCAGCTTCTGTCCCTTCAGAGCGGTGTTGAGCGTCGCCAACGCCGAGGCGATGGCGGGATGTTTCGTTTCGTAGATCGTGTCGATGTCGGGATTGTTGGCGATCGACTGCAGCATGATGTGCGGCACTGTCTGATAGACGAAACCGCCCTTCAGTCCCTCGTGCGGATAGCGCAAACGAAAATAGTCAAAACTCGCTGTCATCAGCCTCTGCTTGGCCAACGTTGTAGCAACGCGAGACGTGTCACACGTGATCCACCGACGGCCCCATCTTTCGGCAACGAAGGCGCTTGTACCCGAGCCACATGTCGGGTCGAGCACCAGATCGCCTGGATCGGTGGCCATCAAGATACAGCGCTCAAGAATTTTTGTGTTGGTTTCAACGACGTAACGCATATTCGACGCGCCACCGAAACCTAGCCAAACCGAATGAAAGACCTTGTACTCAAAATCCGAACTTTCCTTTCGGAGGCGCAATGAGGTCTTTTTTGCAATGATCCGATTGGCCTTCTCAACGCGACGCAGCCCAGCCTCGGTGACCTTCCAATGTTCGTTTTGTCCACAAGGCCACTTCCGTCCCATGAAATTGTGATCGAAAGTTGTGGTGGAACGATACCCATCGGACTTCAACGGATCCTCAGAGTATTCGTCATCGGTTTCCTTCTTGTCATACAGGACTCGGTATTTCAGTTTCGACTGATCCTTGGCATAAAATAGAATCAGATCGCACACTTTTCCGAGATAGTTGCCCGAAACGCTCCCCGTCTTTGAAAATGAAATCTGTGAAACAAAATTCTTAGACCCGAATATTTCGTCTAGAACACCCCTAACAAGATGAACATTTTCATCCGAAATCTGAATAAAGATCGATCCACTCTCATTCAACAACTCGCGCGCGAGTATCATCCTGTCACGCAAATACGTGAGATATGAATGTATTCCAAGTTCCCAAGTATCCCGAAATGCTTTGATCATTTCGGGCTCTTGGTTCAAATCCTCATCTTTGTCCCCATCAGCTAACTTGCGCTTGCCTACAAAGGGCTGAAAATTCGACCCATATCGAACTCCGTAGGGCGGGTCGATGTAGATCATCTGGACTTTGCCAGCCATCGACTCCTTCTGCAGCAGTGAGTTCATGACCAGCAGGCTGTCGCCAGCGATCAGCCGGTTCGACCAGCCCTTTTCATGCCGGTAGAAATCCACCGCCTGGCGAAGCGGCAGGTTCTCGAACGGCGCAGCGAACAGATCCGCTTGCCGCCAGACCTCTCCGGCCTTTTCGCCCTTCAGCCGCTTGCGCGCATTGGCCAGAATGGTCGCCGGATCCACGCGCTCGTGCACATGCAGCGACACGGTGTCGATCTCGAACGAGGTCCGTTCGGCCTTGCCTGCCCAATTGAGATAGGGTGCCTGCATGCGCTTCAGTTCGAGCAGCGCCTCCTTCATCGTGTCTGCATCGCCCGAGGCAAGCGCGTCGTCGATCACCTTCTCGATCCGCGCCCGCGCGGTGTCGAACATCAGCGCCGGATCGATGTGCGGATCATAGGCGTAGGTCGTCTTGGGCTGATCGGGATCATTCTCGGGATGGACCATCCCGACTTCCGGGTTGTTGGTACGCTTGTCGAGGTGGCGATAGCTCACGACCTGCACCGGCCCGTTCGAGCGGGACGACTTGCGCTTGCCCTTGGCCTTGGCCGCCTTGCGCGGCCGTGAGGCTGGCTCGTCCTCGACCTCCAGCGCGAATTCGTCTTCGTCCTCATCCTCGGCGTCCTCGTCGCCGTCCGTCGAATCCTCGTCTTCGAGGTCATCATCGACGGCCCGTGCAATCGCTCCACCGCGCCCGCGCCCCTTCACGCCGCGCCCGGACGCGACGAGCGCATCCCGCGCCGCCGCGTAATCTTCCTCCGAAAGGTCTGGCACTTGCGCACGCACTTGCGTCAACGCGGAAGCATTGCCGATGGCTGATCCATCCTCCGGGAGAATGGAGTAAAGTATTTCGGCAATATCTTGCGGTGACGGCATGGAGCGGATCGCGATTCTTGTGGGCAGGAGCGATCCGCAGAATAGACGCAAAGAAGGCCGGTTCAATCATCAATCGGCAGGCTCCCTTTCCTTCCTGCTCTGGTGCTCGGCCCCGATGCCGTCCACGAGCGCCTCTCTCTGCCGCGCCCACTCGATGGGGAACGGCGCCAGCAGGTCGTCCAGTTGCAATCCGGCTGGTTGCCGTCCGTCGAGAATGGCTTCGACGATATCCGGGGCGAGCAGCGTGAGGCGCAGGACGCGCGCGATGTAGGACGGGTTGATCCGCTCAGCCTCGGCGAGGTCCTGGACGGTCTGGAAGCGCCCTGAGTCGATCTGCTTTTTCCAGCGGTGGGCGCGGGCCAGCGCCTTGACCATTGTGTTGTCGATGCGGGCGCGGGGCAGCGCCCACGCATCGGCCCCGTTCGGCGCGATGACGAGCTTGCGCCCGCCGCGCTTCCGGAAGGTCATCGGCACGGTGACGGTGAGAGCGCCCGCATCGTGGAAGAGAGCGCCCTTCGCCATCAGGCCGCGTCCTTTCGGTCAGTGAAGGTCTGGAGTTCGCCCAGCAGCTTGGTCAGCCCGCCAGTGCGGAGGCGGATCGCGATGCCATCGACCTTGACGTCGACCCGCTCGACCAGAAGCTGGACGATGCGCGCCTGCTCGGCGGGGAACAGCTCGTCCCACATGGGATCGAGACGCTCGAAGGCGTCGCGCACCTCGGCCTCGGTGATGCGATCGTCGTGCCGGGTCGCGGTCATCCATGTTCGCACGATCAATTCCGGTGCGCGCAGGAAGCCGCGAAGCTGCTCGATCACCGCCGTCTCGATCTCGGCGGCGGGAACCCGGCCCACCGGACAGGTTCCTGGTCCGCGTTTGAGGACCGACTGCGTGACGTAGTAGCGGTAGAGCCGATCGCCCTTGCGCGTGTGGCTCGGCGACATCGCGTCGCCGTTCGGCGAGAAGATCAGGCCGCGCAGCAAGGATGGTCCCGACAGCCGGGTCTTGTTCGCGCGCGTGCGCGGGCTTTCACCCATGATGGCGTGAGCGCGCTGCCAGAGATCGGCGCTGATGATGGCCTCGTGTTCGCCGGGATAGGCCTCGCCCTTGTGGACGGCCTCGCCAATGTAGACCCGGTTGTTGAGCAGCTTGTAGAGCGCGCCCTTGTCGAGCATGTAGCCGCGCCTGCTGCGGATTCCGGCCGCTTGCAGTTCGCGCATCAGCAGTTTGATCGATCCGAGCTTCACGAACCGCTCGAAGATCAGGCGGACGGAAACCGCTTCTTCCTCGTTGACGAGCAGCTTGCGGTTCTCGACGCGGTAGCCGAGCGGCACGTAGCCGCCCATCCACATGCCCTTCCGGCGCGAGGCCGCGACCTTGTCGCGGATGCGCTCGCCGATGACCTCCCGCTCGAACTGGGCGAAGGACAAGAGGATGTTGAGCGTCAGCCGCCCCATCGACGTCGTCGTGTTGAAGGACTGCGTGACGCTGACGAAAGTGACGCCGCGCCGCTCGAACACCTCGACCAGCTTGGCGAAATCCATCAGCGAGCGGGACAGCCGGTCGATCTTGTAGACGACGACCACATCGACCTTGCCGAACTCGATATCGGCGATGAGCCGCTTCAGCGCCGGACGCTCCAGAGTGCCGCCCGAGATCCCGCCGTCGTCATAGCGGTCGGCGACGGCAACCCAGCCCTCCGGCTTCTGGCTCAGGATATAGGCGGCGCAGGCCTCGCGCTGGGCGTCGAGGCTGTTGAACTCCATGTCGAGCCCTTCCTCGGACGATTTGCGCGTGTAGATCGCGCACCGCACCTTCGGCGTGATTTTCGTCGTCGTATGATGGCCGGAAGCCGCTCGCCTCATGTGCCGCTCCCCGCGCTCTTCAGGCCGAAGAACACCCAGCCATTCCACTTCACGCCGGTGATGGCCCGCGCGATGGCTGACAGCGACTTGTAGGGGCGGCCCCGGTACTCGTAGCCTTCGATGGTGACCGTCACGATGTGCTCGACGCCCTGGAACTCGCGCAGGAGGCGCGTGCCCGCGATGGGCTTGCGGTCGGTGCGAATCCTCCGCGTCTTGGGATTAGTGTCCTCGACGCCGCGCGCGAGCGCATCCAGCCGCTTCACCGTCTCGGGCTTGAGCCCGCCATAGGCCAACTCCTGGATGCGATAGGCCAGACGGCTTTCGAGGAAGCGCCGATTGTAGGGCGGCGCTTCGGTGCCATGCAGATCGCGCCACATCGCTTTCAAAGCGGGCGTGGACATGGTCTTGATGGCGGCGACGCGCGCCAGCACGGGATCATTCATGGGCGGTCTCCGCCGAGTTGCGTGTCCGCATGACGGCGTCGGTCGGCGGTGAAGTCCACCGAACTGTCTCCGCACTCGCGAGATAAAGGTGTGGGTCGTCCCTTCCGCCGCTGCCGAAGCCGGACGACGCCGCGAGCGAGGATCTCGGCGACTTCATCGAGCCGCTCGGCATCGCTCATCAGTTCGGGGCGCAGGGCGTTGGGGCCAGTCTCCGCGCAGTGGGGATCGAAAGCGTTTCGCATGAGTGAAACGCTAGGCAAGAATCAGAATAAAACAAGCATATTCAATATGTTATCATGGTTCTGCGCAAACATTCAAAGGCACGCGAAATCTACTCGGGAACTCATCGAAGCAAGTGAGTGCGCCAAGCCAGGTCGCGGGGCCGAATCACTGTTTGTCTGCGGGACGCTCACGGCTGTCCGCTTCGGAGAAATTGATCGTAGGCGTCTGGCACAAGCTCATCGATAGGCCAGTGCTTCGGTGGTGCACGCTCGAACATCAGCAGCGTCACTGACAGACCGAGACGCTCAGAGAAGATCGTCAGTTCACGCACCGGCTCGGATCCACGACGAAATGTCCAGATGCCTTCAGGAAGCTGGGCCGCCCGATCCTGTTCGCTCAATCCGCTCGGGCCCATTCCGGCGATGGAGCCCTCGGGGATCGGCATGCCCGACGGGATGAAGATCCCGGTCTTGAGCGCAGCATCGCTCGCTCGCCCCCACCGCGCGTAGCCGTCACAGGCGACCACCATCGCGGCGCGCATGTCGGTGAACTCGATCCATTTACGAACGGCGGCGAGCAAAGAGACGCCATATCTGCGCGTGATATGGGCGAGAAGCTCACGCGAAATCTCGTTTTGGCCGACCTGCAAGCGATAGTCGTCGATCGGCATCAGCAGGTAGGAAGCGAATGTGTCAGCTTCCTCCTCGCGCTCCCGCTCCGCCTGCTTCCATTCGTTCGATTGCAAGGGCAGGCATTCGAAGCCGCAAGCCCTGTTCAGCACGCCGTCCGGATAGTCCGCCGGCGACAGTTCCGGGCGATGAAGCATGTAATGCCCGAACTCGTGGGCGACCGTGAAGCGCTCTCGCCCACGATACTGAGGACTGGTCGAATAGACGATGTGCCAGGCCGGGCGTTTTTTGTGCGGCCGAAGCATGCCCTCGAATCCTGGCAGCTCATCACCGATGATCTTGTCGATGGGATCCCCACAGTTGCGCGAAACCTCTTTCGCAAGAGCGGCGACATCGACCGGAAAGCGGTCGGATCCAAGGCTGAGCTCCAACAGCTTGGAGAGCCGGATCGCCTCCTTCCTCGGTGACTTCGCCGCCCCCTCGGCCATCAGTCGTCGTCCAAGATATCGAGCATTTTGCGCAACCGCTCCTTCACGGGAGCATCCAGTTTCTTGTACTTGCGATAGAAAGCAAGATCTGTAGCTTCATCTTCTTCTTTGGCGCCGTCGCCCTCCAACAGGTAATCGGCCGTTGTTTCGAGTGCGGCGGCTATCTGCGCGAGTTTCTCAGCAGACGGGCGCGCGACGTCCTTGTTCTCAATCTCCCACATGTAACTTTTGCTGGACCCTACTTTTTCGGCCAGCGCTTCGAGAGTGAGGCCGTGTTTGCGTCGCTGCTCTCGGACTCGTTCCCCTAGGGGTGTTGGCACTGATCGTCCTCCTCGCTGTGCATGGTTCGTTTTCGCCATACTCCTAGTCCTTGACACGCCATACCCGCAACTCCTATATCTCGCGCTCAGGTTCGTAGTAACGAACTTTATTTCGCGTGACCACGAAATACAGGAGGCTGACATGGCCAAGGGTAAAGGGTCCGGGACCCATCACGTTGTTCCGAATGCAGGTGGCGGCTGGGACGTTCGTCGCGGCGGTGCAGATCGCGCCAGCGCCCACTTCGACCGCAAGTCCGACGCCGTCGAGCGGGCGCGGGAAATCAGCAGCAATGCCCGCACCGAACTGAAGATCCACAACCAGGACGGCCGCATCGGGCAGTCCGATTCGCACGGGAACGACCCGCGCAACATCAAGGGCTGAGGAGGTCCGAACATGGCATCAGTGACGAGTTTCATCCGCAACATGCCTGCCTCGTCGCTGCAGGCCTATTTCAACCACATCGGCATCGAGTTGCCGACTGCGGTCGACTGGACAGCGCCCGAGCCGGAGGTCATCCGGGTCACGCTTCGCGCCGTCGATGAGATGGACGAGGAAGCGAAAGCTCGCGTCCTGAACGACGCAGAGCGGGTTAGCGGGCTCGCCGACGATGCCGGCCAGACCGCGCTCTACAGCGTGGTCGATGACCGTGCCCTTCTCGACGTTATCGCGAACGGTCACGCCAGATCGCTCTGGATGTTTTTGAACCGGCCGATCCTGTTCCGTCATGCCGAGGAAGTCCGGTTCACGGATGAAAAGCGGCGTGGTCGCAGTTGGGATGGCTTCGTCATCGCAGCCGGTTGCACGGTCAGCCGCGATCAGATCGCCATCGACGCATTCAAGGCGTCGCTCCGTGCCCGCTTTGCCTCGGCGAACGTCCACGTCGATGTTTTCGAGCGTGTGCGCGCGACCTTCGAGGGTGAGGACTGCGATCTGGTTCAGATCACCGTATACCGGGAAGGCCTACCGGACGATCTTCTGGCATTCGATGACGGCGGTTCCCTCGTGCGGCGTGCCTATCGCCCGGTGTTCGAAGCCGCAATGACCTATGAACCCGCGACGGGAGTGGTCGAGGTCGTGGCAAGCGACCGGGAGAGCCGCGCCGAGATGGCCCTGTTCCTGGCCCGTGATCTCCTCGGCGTCGACTTCCAGAACGAGAAGGTGCCGGTTCGCCGCTATGATCTTGAAGTTCTGCTGTCGCCCTTCGATTTTCCGACCGACCTCGAAGACGGCATCGAGCGGGTCGATGTCCGCCTGCTGCGGCTGATGCCGCTCGACACCGTCGGCGAGCGCGTGACGCTTGAGTGCATGGCCAAGGCGGGCCGCACCATCTGGAGCATGGCGGAGGAGCGGCTCGGGCCGGGCAATCCGATCGACGGCGGATGGGTTGCCACGCAGGCCAAGCTGGCCATCAAGTTCCACCCCAAGGGTGACGCAAAGCGCGGCAGGACGCTTCCGCTGACAATCACCATGCCGCATGGCTGCAATCTCAGGGACCAGACCGAGGAAGAGCAGTTGATCGGCGAGAAGTATCTCCGCCGCTGGGGAATCCTCGCCGATGACGCGCTCTCTCCGAAGTTCTGATCACGACGCGCTGGCCCTGATCTGCGCGATTGCTCAGACCCGTGATGCGCGCATCACCTCCGCGGCCTTGTCGAACCACCACCCGGTAGCCGGCGCGCAGCTTCAGGCGAGCGGCGTGCTGACCCGTGTGGGCGATGAGGCGGCGGCGACGTCCTTGGCCGACCATGAGGATACGCCGGTCGCCCTTGCGCGCTCACCTGACGGTCGTTCCTTCGGCTATTTCAGCCCGCAGGCGGGATGGGTGACGGCATCGCCCGACGCTCAAGCGGTCTATGCGCTGAGTTTTGAGACTCTTCTGCCAAAGCTCCTCGATGGACTCGACTGCCCGCTGGTCTCGCGGCCGTTGGAGCTGCTGCCCGGTTTGCTCTGGGAAGTCGGAGGCGCCCGTTTGCCGGGGCGCTCGGCCCGTGTGCCTGTCTGGTTCGGTCGCCGCCTTTCAGACCCGGCGACATGGGCCTTGTTTCTTCAGCAGGTCCAGCAGCGTCCATCTTCGGGATTGCGCATCGTGCTATCGCTGACAGCCGAGGCGAAGCTCCCAAAGACCTATGTCAGCGGGCACGAAATTATCGCGGTTCGATCCGTCGTCGATGCAAGTGATGGCTTCCGGATCGATCCGCAGATTCTCGCCGCGCGCCTGGCGCATGGGCGCGACGACGGCCAGCCCGTATCGATGGCTGCGGATGGAGCTTCGATCACGGTCAGGGGCAAGAGTTACGCGTTCACCGGCACGAAGCAGCGCGCCATCATTCGTCACCTCTTCGAGGCATGGCTGCGGGGCGAACGCGAATGCCTGACAGCTGCCGTATTGGAAGCCGCCAATTCTGGCGACCAGGTCCGGACACTTGGCAAAGCCTTCAAGGGGCGCTCCGACTGGCGCGAATTCATCAAGGAAGAGCGCGGTCGATGCTGGATCGACGTCTGATGCCCATCTGAGCGATCGCTGAACCGCCTTCGGGCGGTTTTTCATTTCAGCGCCCGGAATTGCGATTCCTCCGCTGGCTCCTCCCTTTCTCCTCCCCGGCTCCTTCCCGCCTGACCGCCATCCTCTCCGCAGGTTTTCGACACGAACCTCAGGAGACGAGAATGACCGTCAGGCACTTGAACCAGATCGAGCTCGCCGCTCGCTGGAACATTAGCCACCGCACGCTTGAGCGCTGGCGGTGGTCGGGGGAAGGCCCCCGCTACATCAAGATTGGCGGGCGGGTCGTCTACCGGCTCGAAGACGTCGAGGATTACGAGAAGGAACAACTCCGCGCGAGCACGGCCATCAAGCCGGTCCCCACGATGGCGGCGGGGGCGCGCTGAGCATGATCCCCAACCACATCACCCTCGACGCGCTCCGGGAGATGCCGATCGGCGACATCGTGGCCTTGCCCGCCGAGCAGCTGGCGCTCCTCCATGAAGAGGCCGACGCCGCGCTGAAGGCAGCCAAGACCCTCAAGGACTGGCTCGATGGCGCCATCGGGCTCCGCTACGGCGAGCGCGCGTCACAGGCGCGGATCGCCATGGCGAAGGATACCGGAACGGTCCGCTTTGCCGACGGCGCGGTGACGGTCGTCGCCGATCTGCCCAAGAAGGTCGAGTGGGATCAGGCGAAGCTCACCGCGCTCGTCGAGACCATCCGCGCCGAGGGCGAGAACCCCACCGACTATGTCGAGATCACGTTCGGCGTCTCTGAGCGCGCCTACGGCGCATGGCCGGAGTCGATCCGCCGCGCCTTCACCCCGGCCCGCACGCTGAAGACCGGCAAGCAGACCTTCCGCCTTCTCCGCGACTGAAAGGATCACCCATGTTCCCGTTCGGCAAATCCAAGCCCGAAGCCCCTCTTTCCGCGCTCGAAGCGCTGAAGAAGGCGCATTACAGCCTCGCCTCGTTGCCTGAGACGATCCGGATCCCGGCAACGCCGGAGCGCGGCGAGACCGACGCCAAGCCGATCACCGAGGCGACGGTCGACGACATCGCCTTCGCGCTGCGCGGGTTGGAGGCAGCGTCCAGCGCGCTCATCGATCAGATGTACGCCCTGCGCAAGCTCAGCCACATCGCGCGTGATGCTGGCGCTCTTGGCGCGCACCATGCCGTCGAGGCTGCGGCCCGCGCCAGGACGGAGCGCTGATCATGGCGCTCCCCATCATCACCGCCGACCAGCGGCTCACGGAACCTCGCGGCATCAAAGGCACGATCTTCGGCAAGTCCGGCATCGGCAAGACCTCGCTTCTCTGGACGCTCGATGCAGAGACCACCTTGTTCATGGACCTCGAGGCGGGTGACCTTGCCATCGAAGGATGGCCCGGCGACACGGTGCGTCCGCGCACCTGGCCCGAATGCCGCGACTTCGCCGTGTTCATCGGCGGGCCGAACCCGGCGCTGCGCGACGACCAGGCATACAGCCCCGCGCATTTCGCGGCGGTCAGCGAGCGTTTCGGCGATCCCGGCGTCATGGATCGTTACCGGACGGTCTTCATCGACTCGATCACGGTTGCCGGCCGTCTGTGCTTCCAGTGGT
This sequence comes from Allobosea sp. FBZP-16, assembly GCF_002831785.1. Lineage (NCBI taxonomy): Bacteria > Pseudomonadati > Pseudomonadota > Alphaproteobacteria > Hyphomicrobiales > Alloboseaceae > Allobosea > Allobosea sp. FBZP-16. Next base: position 23,215 of record NZ_LNCQ01000050.1, read on the forward strand.
GCAAGGGCCAGCCCGACGCCTTCTCCGAAAAGACCGGCAAGCCCGACATTCGCGGCGCCTACGGCCTGCATGGCCGCGAGATGATCGCGTGGCTCACGCACCTCCAGCACACTCGGGCGAAGAACGTCTGGTTCGTCGGCATCCTTGACGAGAAGCTGGACGACTTCAACCGGCGCATCTTCCAGCCGCAGATCGATGGTTCGAAGACCGGCCTCGAACTGCCCGGCATCGTCGATGAAGTGCTGACGATGGCGGAGATCAAGGACGACGCGGGCACGCCCTATCGCGCCTTCGTCTGCCACACGATCAATCCGTGGGGCTTTCCCGCCAAGGACCGGTCAGGGCGTCTGTCGCCCGTCGAAGAGCCGCATCTCGGTCGGCTGATGACGAAGATCCGCGGCCCCGTGAAGCCCGCCGCCGAGCGCCTGGCGTTCAGCCGGCCGGACGCCGCGAACCCCACGACTGACATCACCCATCCCGAAAACGCCTGAAGAGGAGCAACCAGCCATGTCTGGATCCTGGAACGACTTCAACGACGCCAAGCAGAACAGCAACATCATCCCGAAGGGCACGCTGGCCAAGGTGCGCCTCACCATCCGCCCGGGCGGCTTCGACGACCCGACTCAGGGCTGGACCGGAGGCTACGCGACGCGTGGCACGACCGGTTCGGTCTATCTGTCCGGCGAGTTCACCGTGCTCGAAGGGCCCTATGCGAGGCGCAAGATCTTCACGCTGATCGGGCTCTACAGCCCGAAGGGTCCCGACTGGGCCAATATGGGCCGCAGCCTGATCCGCGGCATGCTGAATTCCGCCCGTGGCATTTCCGACAAGGATTCTTCGCCTCAGGCCCAGTCCGCCCGACGCATCAGCGGCTTCGCCGATCTCGACGGGCTGGAGTTCGTGGCCCGCATCGATGTCGGGACCGACACCAACGGCGAGGAGAAGAACGAGATCCGCGCCGCCGTCACGCCGGACCACAAGGAATACGCGCCGCTGGCGGGCGCAGCGGCAAGGGCGACGGCTCCGCAGCCGCAATCCGCGCAGGCTTCGATGCCGCAGCCGGGCATCCGTCCCTCCTGGGCGCAGTGAGGGCCGCTACCCATGTTGCTGCGACCCCGCCAGAAACTGTTCGTCGAGCGAAGCGTCAGTGCGCTGTCGCAACACGGAAACACGCTCGCCGTGGCCCCGACCGGGGCTGGCAAGACGATCATGCTCTCGGCTGTCGCAGGGCGCATGATCGCCGATCCCGATGCCAAGGCCTGTGTCCTCGCCCATCGCGACGAACTTACCGACCAGAACTGCGACAAGTTCCGCCGTGTCGTTCCCGGTCTCTCCACGTCCGTCGTCGATGCCCGGGAGAAGTCCTGGAAAGGACAAGTGACTTTCGCAATGGTTCCGACGCTGGCGCGCTCCTGCAATCTCGAGGCGATGCCGGCACTCGATCTTCTGGTGATCGACGAGGCGCATCATGCCGCGGCCGATAGCTATCGCCGGATCATTGACCAGGCGCTGCAGAGCAATCCCGCCTGCCGGATCTATGGGGTCACTGCAACGCCCAACCGGGGCGACAAGCGCGGCCTTCGTGGCGTCTTTTCGAATGTCGCGGACCAGATCCGCATCGGCGAACTGATTGCCTCCGGCCATCTCGTGCCGCCGCGCACCTTCGTCATCGACGTCGGTGTCCAGGATGAGCTCACCAAGGTGCGGCGCACCGCCGATGACTTCGACATGAGCGAAGTCGATGCGATCATGAACCGGACTCCGGTGACCGATGCCGTCATTCGGCAATGGCAGGAAAAGGCCGGAAATCGGCAGACGGTCGTTTTCTGCTCCACCGTCGACCATGCCCGCAATGTCGCCCGGGCATTCAATGGCGCGGGAATTCCTGCCGAGCTCATCCATGGCGAAATGCCGGATGCCGAGCGCAAATCCGTGCTCGCGGCCTATGCGGCAGGCGATCTTCGCGTGGTGGTCAACGTCGCGGTTCTGACCGAAGGCTGGGATCATCCCCCCACGAGCTGCGTCGTCCTCCTGAGGCCGAGTTCCTACAAGTCGACGATGATCCAGATGATCGGCCGCGGACTGCGCACGGTCTCGCTGGATGAACATCCCGGTGTTCTGAAGACCGACTGCATCGTCCTCGATTTCGGCACATCGACGCTGCTTCACGGATCGCTCGAACAGGACGTTGACCTGAACGGTCGCGAGCCCACTGGCGAGGCGCCGACGAAGGACTGCCCCGAATGCGGCGCCGTCGTGCCGCTCGCCACAACCGAGTGTCCGCTTTGCGGCCACCATTGGGAACGGGAATATACCGGCGAGGCTACGCCGCTCGGCGAGTTCGTGATGTCGGAGATCGACCTCCTGAAGCGGTCGAGTTTCCGGTGGTGCGATCTTTTCGGCGACGATGCCGCGCTCATCGCCAGCGGCTTCAATGCCTGGGGCGGAGTCTTCTTTCTCAATGGCCGCTGGTACGGCATCGGCGGAGTGCAAAAGCAGCGGCCGCATCTGCTGGCGGCAGGCGAGCGCACGGTCTGCCTCGCGGCAGCCGATGACTGGCTGAACGAACACGAAAGCGACGAGAGCGCCCACAAGACCAGGCGGTGGCTGAACCAGCCGCCGACTGACAAGCAGCTCTCGTTCCTGCCGCCCGAGTACCGGCAGGATTTCGGGCTCACGCGCTACCAGGCATCGGCGCTCCTCGCGTTCCGCTTCAACCGCGACGCCATTCGCTCGCTCGTCTTCGGCGCAGCGGACGCCGCTCCCGCTGACCTGATCGGGAGGGCTGCATGATGGAGCGCCCCCATGAACATGACATCCTCGGATCGTCTGCGCCTCTGGCATCCGCGTGGGACGCTCTGCGCCGTTTGCCGCTGTCCGAACCGTGGCTTTGGCTGGTTCGACCCGGTGCGATCGAGGCAGCCGCGCCCCTCGGTCTGGTTCTGCTCGATCGCCTGCCAAGGCTTCTGGACGCGCTTGGCGCGGGAGCGCTGGGCCATGGTTGACCTCACCGAACAGGAAAAGGCGGCCATCCGCGCCAGCATGAAGCCGATTGCCGAGATCATGGAGGAGATCGGCTGGCAAACCCGGCTCGCCGATCTCTCGGAAGCTCAGGTTCGAACCCTGATCGAAGTCGCCGTCGGCGGATTTCAGGATGCCATGCGCGCCATCGCCCAAGGCTCTGCCGAAACGCGCGGGGATGCGGAGATCCCATTCTGATGCTCGACTTCAATCACCGCTCCCTGATCGCCGAACGCATCAACGGGCTGATCGACGACAGCCTCGATGCCGCACGCGCCGTGACGCCGCCCCGGACCTATCTGGGTGGATCGCGGCTCGGGCAGCCTTGCGAGCGCGCGTTGCAGTTCGAATTCGCCGGTGCGCCGAAGGACGGAGGCTCCGACTTCGACGGCCAGACGCTGCGGATCTTCGAAATCGGGCATGCGCTTGAAGATCTGGCCGTCCGCTGGCTCCGTGGTGCGGGCTTCGATCTCTACACCCGCAAGGGCAATCGACCCGACGGGGCGCAGTTCGGCTTCTCGATCGCCGGTGGCCGTGTTCGCGGTCATGTCGACGGGATCATCGCGGCAGCCCCCGGCCAACTGGGCCTTGCCGTTCCCGCGCTCTGGGAATGCAAGACCATGAACGCGAGGAACTGGCGCGAGACCGTCGCCAAAGGCGTCGTCATCGCCAAGCCGGTCTATGCGGCGCAGATCGCCCTCTACCAGGCCTACATGGAAGGAAGCGTCCCCGGCATCTGTTCCAATCCGGCTCTGTTCACTGCCATCAACAAGGACACGGCCGAACTGCACCACGAGCTTGTGGCCTTCGATGCCGGTCTTGCCCAACGGATGAGTGATCGCGCCGTCCGGATCCTGCAGGCGACGGACGCGGGCGAACTGCTGCCCCGGATCGCGACCACGCGCGATTTTCACGAATGCCGGATGTGCCCGTGGGGCCAGCGCTGCTGGGGGCTGCCGGCATGAGCGATCACAACGTCGTTTCCCTCGATGCCTGGCGCGACTTCAACGATGCGACGCCGCAGGTTGATCCGTTCGACGTCGAGCCGGACGCCGAGCAGATCGCCATCTTTCTCGATGTCGTCTTCGGCTATTGCGACGGCTGGGTGCCGCTGCGGGGCTTCATCGACAAGGGCCAGGGGATCGACGGTCGCCCGCACAATGCCTGGATCGAAGCCGACGCAAACCTGCTCAAGAAGGCGATCGCTTTCGCAGGTTGGGCGGCGCGCGAAGGTGCTGCCTTCTATGTGGTGCCGGGAACGGTGGCCGAGAGCGGCAAGGCCAAGTCCGCCGACGTGCGCCAGATGCAAACGGTGCTGGTCGATCTCGACGCCGGTGATATCGCGACCAAACTCGACCACCTGATCCGGCATCTGGGCGAGCCGACGCTGATCGTCGAAAGCGGAGGCCGCACGCCGGACGGTCTCGACAAGCTGCATGTCTGGTGGCGCCTGACCGAGCCTGCGGAAGCCGAGGATATCGCGCTGCTGTGCCGGTTGCGCGGCGACATCGCGGTCAAGGTTGGTGGCGACACGCATTTTCGATCGGCGCACCAGCCGATCCGTCTGGCGGGATCCATCTATCACAAGGGCGGCTTCAAGCGGCTCGTCACCATCCGTCGCCACAACCCGCATGTCGAGGTGGACCTGCGCGATTTCGCGGAACGGGTCGACGCCATGCCGCCTCTTGTCGGTGTCGGATCAGAACCGGGACCAACCGCAGCGAAGCCGTCCATTGCCGATGTTCTGACAACGCCGGTTCGGGAAGGCAGCGAGGACGCATGGACGCGTTTTCAGGGTGCAAGCGCTGCCATCGGCCATTTCATCCGGCTGGCCCATGAGGGGCGCATGGGTCGCGACGAGGCCTGGGAGGCGATCTGCCAGTACAACGCCGCAATGCTGCGCCCGAGCTGGCCGCTGGAGAGGCTCGCGACGGAGGCGCAGCGCCTCTGGCGCTTGCACGAAGAAAGGCACGGTCCGCCACTGGAGCGGCTGGCGGTTTCGCCGATGTCGCCATTGCCAACCTTCACGCTCGGTGCGCTCCTCGACGACAGGAGCCCGATGCCGGACGACATCATCGGCCCGCGCGTGCTGACGCCAGGTGGAATGCTGGTCCTTGGCGGCGCGCCCAAAGTCGGCAAGAGCGACTTCTTGATCAGCCTGCTGGTGCACATGGCGGCCGGCATTCCGTTCCTCGGCTTCGCGCCGTGCCGCCCGTTGCGGATCTTCTATCTGCAGGCTGAGATCCAGTACCACTATCTGCGCGAGCGGCTTCAGGGTATCCGGCTCGACCCGGCGCTGCTCGCCGCCGCCCGCGACAATCTGGTCGCGACACCGAAGGTCCGAATGCTGCTCGATGCGGGCGGTGTTTCGCGCGCCGTGGCCGCCGCCCGAGCGCATTACGGCCATGGCGCGCCCGACATCCTCTGCATCGACCCGATCCGCAACCTCTTCGATGGCGGTCCAGACGGCGGCGGCGAGAACGACAACACGGCGATGCTGTTCTTCCTGCAGGAACGTGTCGAGGTGTTCAGGGATTCGGTGGCGCCGGACGCCGGTCTGATCCTCTGCCACCACACCCGCAAGATCACCAAGAAGCAGCTGGCCGAGGATCCGTTCATGGCGCTCTCGGGCGCTGGAAGCCTGCGCAGCTTCTATACCTCCGGCATCATCATGCACCGGCCGGACGAAGAACGTCCGGAGCGGATGCTGCATTTCGAGCTGCGCAACGGCCCGGGCATCGAGCCGAAGATCATCGACAAGACCGACGGACGCTGGATGGAAGTCGACCGTTCGGGCGAGCGGCTGGTGCGCAAATCGCTGGGCGAACGGCTCGATGCCGAGCGAGTGCGCAAGCACGATGTCATCCTCGGCATTCTTCTCGACGAAGCGTTGGCCGGTCGACTCTACACCATCAACCAGTTCGCGGAGGCGTTCGAGAACCGCGGCGGGCTTGGCGGCAAGGACACGATCCGGGATCGCCTGAACGTGCTTGCCACCAAGGGCTTCGTGAAATTCGTCCGCGACGGCGCGCCCTATGGCTTTGGCCCGTCCCGGTCCCGTTTCGGGTTTCTGTGCGTCGAAGCGATGGCCATTCCGACGGACGGCGAAGCGGTCGATCCCGAAACCGGCGAGGTCTCGCAGGCGACCATCGCGGTCCTGCCGACCCATTACAAATCGCCCCAGACCGGCGCGTTGCTCGAGGTCGAGAACCCGCATCTCTGGGTCTATCCGGAGGGCGAACCGTCATGATCGCGCTCGCGTCGCACCTCGCGCAGGCCTGCGCTCCGGCCAGATTGAACCAGATGGGGTGCGGTTCCGAAACTGCTCCGTCATCCCCGCGCCGAACTGCGCTCCACCCCGTCGAGACCAGATTGGGCGCGATGCCCAAACTGCTCCCTCGCAACTGCGCGCGAGCCAGATCTGCTGCGCTGCAATCAGATTGGACAGCGAGTGCTGGCCGAAACTCCCGAAACTGGAATTTCCTCTTCCACGTCAATGACTTGGCGTGGCCAGCAAGTTCAGGGGGGCAAAGCCACCCCCTTCAGGGGTGGGGGAGACCGCCGCAGGCGGGGTCTCCCAAACCCACCCCAAGGTGCTGCGCGTGCGTGGCGTGCGGCAAATCTCTCATCCCCGACAACACTCGAACAGGATCAACCAGCATGAGCATGCATCCATCACCCGTCCTTGTCGCCGACTGCCAACCTGCATCCATCGGCTCTGCATCTGCGGGCAGCAGCATCCTCGCCCTCGATCTTGGCACCACCACGGGCTGGGCAAGCCTCGTTGGCGGCATCGTCCAGAGCGGCACGGTCTCCTTCCGACCCAGCCGCTATGATGGCGGCGGCATGCGCTATCTGCGCTTCCAGCGCTGGCTCGATACGCTCGTCCACCACAATGACGGCCTGGCCGCGATCTACTTCGAGGAAGTCCGTCGGCATGTTGGCACGGATGCCGCCCATCTCTACGGCGGTTTCCTGGCAACACTGACCGCGTGGTGCGAGCGTGAGCAGGTCGCCTATCAGGGCGTTCCGGTCGGCACCATCAAGCGCTTTGCGACCGGCAAGGGCAACGCCGACAAGCACGCGGTGCTCGCCGCCGTCACAGCGCGCGGCTTCCGGCCTACCGACGACAACGAGGCCGACGCGATCGCCATCCTGCTCTGGGCGATGGAGACCCGGGGAGGTGTGCTGTGAGGTGGTCACCACGAGGATATGGCGGCCAACGCCGCAGCCCTGAAGACGTCAAGCGCGATGGCTGGCGCGAGCAGCGCGTCCTTGCGGTGTCGATCGACGATGCCCGCCTGACCTGGCCCGAACGTGAACTGATCCGGCAACTCGGCGAGAAGCTCTATGGCGATCGCAATCAGCCCAAGGAGGCGCGTCGATGACCAACTGGGCGCCAAGCCTTGTCGAAGCACGTCTCGCCGAAGCGGCCTTCGTGCTCAAGCGCCTGCCTGAACCCCGGCGGCAGGGATACTTCAGCACATGGCCCGAGATCATCCACGGCTTTGCCGACAAGGTCGCACAAGAGCCGAAGCCGATGCGTGTGCTTCCGTCGCCTGCGGCCATCAGCAGGATGGAGGAGACGCTGAGCTGGACCGTCGGGCTGGATCCGGTCGAGGGCAAGATCATCTGGATGCGTGCCTACGGCGAGCGCTGGAAGACGATCTGCTGGACTGTCGGCTTGCAGCGCTCTGCCGCCCACCAGCATTGGCTCTACGCGCTGTGCGTCATCGCTTTCCGGCTTAATGGACGGCGGCTCAACCGTAGCTACTCGAAGCGCAAGGTGATCGAACTGGCTGGCGCGGCGCAGCGGTGAGTAGCGGCGAGCAAAGTGTCCGCCGGACAGTTTTCGCGCGGACAGAAATGCCGGTTCAGGGTAGATTTCGGGCTATCCTCAGGACAGACGCGCTCAATGAGCTTCGCTATCCCGACCTGCCCAGCAAGTTTGGTTCCTTCCCAGCCCCTATCGTATGCGGGGGGGCGCGGCGCGAAACGTCGCTAGCGCCAGGCCGGATTTTTTGGGAAGCCACCCGGAGTCCAGCGCCTTTCATGGCCGCTCGGAAGTCCCGACGAACACAAGCATTTTTGCCTTATGACGCCTGCCATGCCTGGACCCTTCGCGGAGTCCGGCTCGGCATCCGGCATCCAGCGGCCAATCGACGACGACACGCCCAGCCATCACCGGACATCATGACCCTCAGCTTCGCCCCCGAAGCGATCGAGACCTGGCCGCTCGACCGCCTGCGCCCCTATGCGCGCAACGCCAAGACCCATGGCTCGGACCAGGTCGCCAAGATCGCCGCCAGCATGGCGGAGTTCGGCTGGACCGTCCCGGTGCTGGTGTCGAGCGATGGCGAGGTCATTGCTGGCCATGGCCGGATCATGGCGGCTGAGCAGCTCGGCCTCACCGAAGCGCCGGTCATCGTGCTCGACCATCTGACCGAAGCGCAGCGTCGCGCCTATCGCATCGCCGACAACAAGCTGACCGAACTCGGGGCTTGGGACGAAGCGCTTCTTTCCGGCGAACTGCAGGAACTCGTCGCCGATGAATTCGACCTCTCGCTGATCGGCTTCTCCGATGGCGAGCTCGACCGGCTGCTCGCGCTGGAACCGGGCGCCGAGACATCCGACGCTACGGGCGTCGCCCCCGTCGTTATCCCGGAACCGCCGCGCAATCCGGCATCTCGCCTCGGCGATCTGTGGACGCTGGGCGATCACCGGCTGCTCTGCGGCGACAGCACGAGTGCCGCCGATGTCCGCCGCCTGATGAATGGCCAGCGGGCGATCCTGTTCGCCACCGACCCGCCTTATCTCGTCGACTACGACGGCTCGAACCATCCGACCCGCAACAAGGACTGGTCGCCATCCTACGGCGTCACCTGGGATGACAGCAGCCAGGGCGCGGAGCTATATGACGGCTTCATCGCGGCGGCCGTTGCCGAGGCGATCGCGGAAGACGCCGCCTGGTATTGCTGGCACGCCTCGCGCCGCCAGGCGATGCTGGAAGCCTGCTGGGAGAAGGCGGGCGCGTTCGTCCATCAGCAGATCATCTGGGTGAAGGACCGCGGAGTTCTGACCCGGTCGCACTACCTCTGGAAGCACGAGCCCTGCTTCATGGGCTGGATCAAGGGCAAGCGCCCGCCGAAGGTGGCCGAGGAAACGCTGCCCTCGACATGGGCGCTACCGAGTTTCGCCAAGGACGATCGACCAGATCACCCGACGCCGAAACCGCTCGATGCCTTCGGTATCCCGATGCGTCAGCATGTGGCGCGGGGCGGGCTTTGCTACGAGCCGTTTTCCGGTTCAGGTTCGCAGATCATGGCGGGCGAAGCCAATGGCCGCCGTGTCTTCGCGATGGAGATCAGCCCGGCTTATGTCGATGTCGCCATCGAGCGCTGGCAGGCCGACACCGGACGCGAGGCGATCCTCGACGGCGACGGACGGACCTTCTCGCAGGTGAGGACCGAGCGGCTCGGCGAGACCGCGCATCTTCAGGACCCGGCCGCATGAAGCAATCGCGCGCCATGTCGCTGGCCGAGTCTCTCGTCAACGTCGCGGTAGGCTATGGGCTTGCCGTCGTCACACAGCTGCTCGTCTTTCCCCTGTTCGGGCTGCACACGACACTTGCCGAGAATATGACGATCGGCGCGATCTTCACCGCAGTGTCGATCGGCCGATCCTATTGCCTTCGAAGAATATTCGAGGGACTGCGCGTATGCCGGGAGATCAAGGAAGCCGCCGAGGCCTGACCTCGACGGCTTTGGAATGTTCGAGTCAGACGATCCGGTACACCCGTCCGCGCGCTTCAACCTTTTCCGATGTGACATCGAGCCCGAACTTCTTCTTGAGTGCTCCGGCAATCGCGCCGCGCACCGTGTGGGCCTGCCAGCCGGTAGCGGCTGTAATTTCCTCGATGGTTGCGCCTTCCGGCGCGCGCAGCATGGCGATCAGCGCGGACTGCTTGGTCCCGGCGCGTGGCGTGCGCGTCGATTGCGCGGCTTCGGAAGCAGCGTCCGGCGTGGGATCCGCCTTCGGCGCTTCGGTCGTGATCGTGGGCGCGGTTTCGGCATCATCCGGCTCGATCCCGATAGCGGCAAGGCCAGCATCGGTCGCGACCAGCGTCGTTCCGTGGCCGTCACCGGTTTCGCGCCAGAGCGGTTCGCCCCGGCGTGAGTTTGCTTCGACCTCTTCGATCAGCCCCTTCGCGATCATCGCGCCGACGACCTTGGCGGCTGCTCCTCCCCGCAGGCTGTCGGGCAGCGGCAGGGCAATGCGCTCGGGCCGCTGTGCGGCGGCGCTCAGGATTATGGCTTGGGTGTCGGAAAGCTGTGTCATCGGAACCTCCAGTTCGAGAGCGCCGCGACCATCGCGGGGCTTCTACGAGGCCAAGCCCCGCAAGCGCGGGGCTGGCGCGACGGTCGACTGGATCATTCGGCGTGTTCGCCTTCGCGGAAGGCGCTGTCGGTGATGCGCTTGAGCAGTTCGGCGTAGTGGGCAAGCGTCCCGACATGGCCCCAATGCACCTCGTCCGGATGAACGTCGAAATGGTCGTCGCTCAGGGCGACAAGTCGCGCCAGCATGGCGTCGATCTCGACCTTGCGGGCGATGAAAGCGTCGAGGGCCTGGGCGTTCTTGGTGCGGCTGGTCATCCGGGGTCTCCTTGGTTCGTGACCCCATACAGGCTCTGTCCCGGACGCTTATCAAGGCAATAAGTGCATCAAATCATTATGTTTTTGGAGCTGACATGCAGGGCATGAGCGAGCGCCAGTACGCGTCCCATGTCGGCCTGTCGCGGGGCGCGATCCAGAAGGCGAGGATGTCGGGACGGCTCGTCCTGCATGCCGATGGTTCGATCGATGCGCGGGCCAGCGATGCGCGCCGCGCGTCGATGACCGACCCCTCGAAGCAGCGTCGTGATGGAGCCGAGGCCAAGCTGAAGCCCGTCCCCGATGCGGCCTTGTCCGCAGTCGGCGACACGCTGCGCGAAAGCGGGATCGCGCCATCGCCGGCTGGCGGCGGGACCACGTTTCTCCAGGCCAAGACCGCCAACGAGGTGCTGAAGGCTCAGGAACGGCGTCTGCGTCTGCAGCGCATGAAGGGCGAGGTCATCGACCGAGCGCGGGCGACGGCGCTTGTTTTCCGACTGGCGCGCGAGGAGCGCGATGCATGGGCGAACTGGCCGGCACGGATCGCGGCACTGATGGCAGCGGAACTCGGCCTCGAAGCGCACGCGATGCAAAAGGTTCTGGAGACCCATGTCCGAGCGCACCTCGCCGATCTCGCCGAGGTCGCCACAGATTTTCGCTGACGCGGACCGTCGGTCAGAGGAGCTTTTCGCCTTCGAAGGCGTCGATGCGCTCGTCCAAGCCTGGCGCGATGGGCTCACGCCCGATCCTACGCTTACCGTGGCGGAATGGGCGGATCGGCATCGGTTCCTGAGCCCCCGCGCTTCGGCCGAGCCCGGGCGGTATCGCACCGATCGCACACCCTACATGCGCGCCATCATGGATGCGCTGTCGCCCGGCAACGCCGCGCGCCGCATCGTCTTCATGAAGGCGGCGCAGGTCGGCGCGACCGAGGCCGGCAACAACTGGATCGGCTACGTCATCCACCATGCGCCGGGACCCATGCTCGCGGTCCAGCCGACGGTGGAACTGGCGAAGCGCTTCTCGCGCCAACGCATCGATCCGCTCATTGCGGAAAGCCCGGTGCTGCGCGAGCGCGTCAAGCCGCAGCGCTCGCGCGACGCCGGCAACACGGTTCTGTCGAAGGAGTTCCCGGCGGGGCTTCTGGTCATCACCGGCGCCAACAGCGCGGTCGGCCTGCGCTCGATGCCGGCGCGCTACCTGTTTCTCGACGAGGTCGATGCCTATCCCCCTTCCGCCGACGAGGAAGGCGATCCTGTCGCCTTGGCCGAGGCCCGGACGCGCACGTTCTCCTGGCGCTCGAAGGTCTTTCTCACCTCGACGCCGACGATCCATGGCGTGTCGCGGATCGAGCGCGAGTTCGAGGCGAGCGACCAGCGACGCTACTTCGTGGCGTGCCCGCATTGCGATCACCGCCAGTGGCTCCGCTTCGAGCGTCTGCGCTGGGAGAAGGGTCAACCGCATACGGCACACTACTCTTGCGAAGCCTGTGAGGGCCGGATCGAGGAACATCACAAGACGGCCCTGATGATGTCCGGCGAATGGCGACCGACGCGCGATAATGCGCATTCGGGAACGGTCGGATACCATCTCTCGGGGCTCTATTCGCCGGTGGGCTGGCTCTCATGGGCTGACATCGCCCGAATGTGGGACGCTGCGCAGACCAGCGACGAAGCCAAGCGCAGCTTCAAGAACGGCGTCCTCGGCGAGACCTGGATCGAGACCGGCGAAGCACCGGACTGGCAGCGGCTCTACGAGCGGCGCGAGCCATGGCGCATCGGCACGGTGCCGAGCGGCGGCCTGTTCCTCACGGCGGGCGCAGACATCCAGAAAGACCGCATCGAAGTCTCGATCTGGGCCTGGGGTCGCCGGCTCGCGAGCTGGCTCGTGGACCACATCGTCATCCCCGGCGGCCCGGACAGCGCCGAGGCTTGGGCGGCTCTGACGGTTCTCCTTGGCCAGACATGGCCGCACGCCCATGGCGTTCGGCTGAGCCTGTCGAAACTCGCGATCGACACAGGGTTCGAAGCGCCCGCCGTCTATGCATGGGCGCGCCAGCAGGGATTTGCGCAGGTCATTCCCATCAAGGGCGTCGAAGGCTTCAATCGCACGGCGCCGGTGACAGGCCCGTCCTTTGTCGATGCGACGGAAGGCGGCCGCAAGATCCGCCGCGGCGCGCGGCTCTGGACGATCGCCGTCGCAACATTCAAGGCCGAGACCTATCGCTTTCTGCGGTTGTCGAAGCCGACCGACGAGGATGCGGCGGACGGAGCGCAGGGTCCGGCCGGGCTTGTGCACTTGCCCCAGGGCCTTGACGCCGAATGGGTGAAGCAACTCGTGGCCGAGCATCTTGTGACCGTCACCACCAAGCGCGGCTTCCAGAAGCTCGAATGGCAGAAGGTGCGCGAACGCAACGAGGCGCTGGACTGCCGGGTCTATGCCCGCGCCGCCGTCTGGATCGCCGGAGCCGATCGCTGGTCCGACGAGAAGTGGCGAGACCTCGAAGATCAGGTCGGCCCGCAGCCTGCGGACACTGACGAAACGCAATCGAACATCGAAGCCGGGCGTCTCGCCCGTCCAAACCCGCCATCCACCAAGCGGCAGAGCGACTGGCTCGGCCCGCGCGGGAAGTGGTTCTGAGGATATGTCATGGCCTGGACGACCGACGAACTCGATGCGCTGAAGCGCGCCTATGCCAGCGGTACGCTCCGGGTCAGCTATGACGGCAAGACAGTCGAGTATGGCTCGGCGGATGACCTGCTGAAGCGGATCCGCACCATCGAGGCCGAGATCACCGCATCCTCCGGCGTGCCGCGCGCCATCGCGGGCTATGCCGGGTTCGGACGAGGCGACCGGTGAGCCAGATCACCTTCCTCGACCGGATGGTGGCGTGGGCCGCACCCGAGGCAGGCGTGAGGCGGGCGCTCGCGCGGCGCAGCTTCGAGGCGCTGAGCGCCAAGATCCCTGGCCATGCCCGTGGCTATGACGGCGCAGCCAAGGGACGGCGCACGGACGGATGGAAAACGGCGGGAACATCGGCTGATGCCGAGATCGCCGCCGCCAGCGGCCTGTTGCGGGATCGCATGCGCGATCTCACCCGCAACAATCCGCATGCGGCGAAGGCTGTCTCGGTGCTGGTCAACAACATCGTCGGCAGCGGCATCATTCCGCGCGCTGCGACGGGCGACGCCAGGCTCGACGAGACGGTGGACCGGCTTTGGACCGAGTGGACCGCCGCCTGCGACGCCGACGGGCAACTCGACATCTTCGGGCTGCAGACCCTGGCGGTAAGGGAAATGATCGAAGCTGGCGAGGTGCTGATCCGCCGCCGTCCGCGACGTCTTAGCGATGGTCTGGCCGTCCCGCTTCAGGTCCAGATCATCGAAGCCGATCTGCTGGACAACACCCGCAACGGCGACCTCGCCGATGGCGGGCGGCTGCTGCAGGGCATCGAGTTCGACCCCTTGGGCCGACGCCGCGCCTATTGGCTTCACGCCCAGCACCCGGGCGACGCGGTCGTCACCATGCGCCGACGCCTCGAAAGTCTCGCCATCCCGGCGAGCGAGGTCCTGCATCTCTACGAGAAGCAGCGCACGCAGGTCCGAGGCGTCCCGTGGGGCACGCCGGTGATGCGGGCGCTGCGCGATCTCGATGACTGGACGCAGGCCGAGCTCGTCCGGAAGAAAACGGAAGCCTGTGTCGTCGGCATCGTGCTTGGCGCCGACGAGGCGGATCAGGGCATAGCAGCGTCCGTGGTCGACGCTGACGGCAACCGCGTCGAGCAGTTCGAGCCCGGGCTGATCGCCTATGCACGCGGCGGCAAGGACATCCGCTTCAATCAGCCCGCCACGACGGCGGGTGTCGGCGAGTGGCTGCGCGCGCAGCTTCACATCGTGGCGGCGGGATTCCGCATGCCCTACGAGTTGCTGACCGGCGATCTCAGTCAGGTCAATTATTCATCGATCCGGGCGGGGCTCGTGGAGTTTCGCCGCCTGATCGACGCTGTCCAATGGCAGATCGTCATCCCGGTTCTCTGCCAGCCCATGTGGGTCTGGTTCTGTCAGGCCGCATGGGCAGCCGGGAAGTTGCCTCGGCCGGATATTGCGGTCGAATGGTCCCCGCCGCGTTTCGAAGCCGTGGACCCGCTGAAGGACGCAATGGCCGATCTCCTGGCGTTGCGCTCGGGCACCATGTCGCTGGCGCAGGCCATCGCCCGTCAAGGCCACAACCCCGACGCCGTGCTCACCGAGATCGCCGCCATGAACGCCAAGATCGATGCCCTCGGGCTCATTCTCGACAGCGATCCGCGGCGCGTGACGAAAACCGGCGTGATGCAGGCTGACACCACCGGCCAACCCGACAATCCCGACACCTGAGCTTTTGCCCCATGACCCGAAACATCGACCTGCCACCGCTGACGCGGGCGGCGGACCTGTTGCCTGCCTCGATCGATGCGGCCGAGCGCACCATCGACGTCGTCTGGTCCACAGGTGCCCGCGTGCGCCGCACTCCGTTCTTTGGCGATCCCTTCGACGAAGAACTGGCGATGGATCCGCGCGCCGTCCGTCTCGATCGCCTGAACGCGGGCGCGCCGCTCCTGAAGGTGCACGACGCCTCCGCGCTCGACAGCGTCATCGGCTCGGTCGTGCCGGGGAGCGCCCGTATCGAGAACGGACGCGGCATCGCCCGTGTCCGCTTCTCCGACCGGGCCGAGGTCGAGCCGCTCTGGAAGGACGTCGAGGCTGGGCACATCCGGGCGGTCTCGATCGGCTACCAGGTCCATCGCTTCGAGGTGTCCAGGCAGGCGGGCGCGCCCGAGCTGTGGCGCGCTGTCGATTGGACGCCCTTCGAGATTTCCGCAGTGCCGATCGGCGCTGATCCGGCTGCGGGTTTCCGTGCCGACGAACCTCTTCACCCCTGCGTCGTCCACCGCGCCGACGCTCCATCCAAGGAGAAAGCAGCCATGGACGACGCTGTGACCGACAACACCGAAACGCAGACGCGCCAGGCCGCGACTGAACCACAGGATCGCGTGCCGACCACGCCCGTGATCGATGCGGAGGCGATCGCCGCCCGTGCGCGCGACACGGAGCGCGAGCGTGTCGGAACCATCTACGATCTCGCCGGCCGCCTGCACCTCGAGCGCAGCTTCGCCGACGACCTCGTCAAGCGCGGCGTCACGCTCGATGCGGCGCGCAGCGAGATCCTCGACAAGGTTGCGACCGACGCCGAGAAGACGCGGGTTTCGCCTCAGGTCAGCATCCCGCTCGGTGGGCGCGATGAGCGCGTCACCCGTCGTGACGCCGTGTCGAACGCTCTTCTGCACCGCTACTCGCCGACGCTCTTCCCCTTGAGCGAACCGGCGCGGGAATATCGCGGCATGACGCTCGTCGAGCACGCCCGTGAGTTCCTCTCAAGCTCGGGCGTCAATGTCCGGGGCATGTCGCGCGACGAGATCGCCACGCGCGCTCTCCATTCCACCTCGGATTTTCCCGAGGTTCTCGCCGCCGTGACGGGCAAGACGCTCCGGCAGGCCTATGATGCCTATCCGCGCACCTATGTCCCCTTCTGCCGGCAGGTGCTCGCGACCGACTTCAAGGCGATGCACCGTGTCCAGCTCGGCGAAGCGCCGCAGCTCGTGAAGGTCAACGAGGGCGGCGAGTTCAAGCGCGGCACGCTGGCCGAAGGGCGCGAGAGCTACCGGGTCGAGACCTATGGGCGCGTCGTCGCGGTCACCCGGCAGGTCCTCATCAACGACGATCTCGACGCCTTCACCCGCATCCCGGCGATGTACGGCACGGCGATCGCCACGCTGGAGAGCGATGTGGTCTGGGGCATCATCCTGGCCAACGCCGCCATGAGCGACTCCATCGCGCTGTTCCACCAGAACCACGGCAATCTGGCGAACCCGGCCACCGCGCTCAGCGTCACCGCGATCGGCGCGGCGCGCGCGGCCATGGCCCGGCAGACCGGGCTCGACAAGAAGACGATCCTCAATGTCCGGCCCGCCTACCTCATCGTGCCGGCATCGCTCGAACTCGCGGCCGAGCAGCTCGTGGCGCAGAACTTGGTGCCGGCCCAGACCGGCAGCGTGGTCCCGTCCTCGATCCGCACTCTGACGCCGATCTCCGAGCCTCGTCTCGACGCCGCGAGCCTCACAGCCTGGTATCTCGCCGCGAACCCCGCCCAGATCGACACCATCGAGTACGCCTATCTCGAAGGCCAGCAAGGCGCCTACATCGAGACGCGCAACGGCTTCGACGTTGATGGTGTCGAGATCAAGTGCCGCCTCGACTTCGGCGCGAAGGCGATCGACTGGCGCGGCCTCTACCGCAATCCCGGCGCTTGATCGCCGCCGGAACTCTTCCTCAACACCTGATATTCTCGGAGAAGTCCCATGCGTGGCTACATCCAGCCCGGCAACACCATCACGCTTCCCGCCCCCTATGCCGTCGCCTCCGGCGATGGACTGCTGGTCGGCGCGATCTTCGGCATCGCGACCGGATCGGCGGCCCTCAACGCCGAGGTCGAAACCCTCACCGAGGGCGTCGTCGAACTGCGCAAGGCCCCGTCCCAGGCATGGGCCGTCGGCGCGCGCATCTACTGGGACAACGCCGCCCGCCTCGCGACGACCGTGGTCGCATCGAACACCCTGATCGGCGCTGCGACCGAACCGGTGGCAGGCGGCGCCAACGATACGATTGGCCGTGTGCGGCTGAACGGCAGCTTCTGACGTGAACGCGTTCGCCGTAGCCACCGACATCCTGTTCGCCGATCCGAACGTTGGCGAGACCGCGCTCTGGCAAGCAGGCGGCGTCGGCCCGGGTGTCCCCGTCCGCGTCGTCCGCCGCCGCCCGGACGCCGTGGTCGAGTTCGGGGCGTCCCGCGCCTTGATGGCGACCGTTCTCATCGACCTGCGCAGGACCGAAGCTGTGGCAATCGATGAGGGCGATCTCGTCGTGATCGGGACGGAGACCTTCAAGATCATCGGCTCGCCCACATCCGATCCCATGGGGCTCGTCCTCACCTGCGAGGCCGTCAAGGTCTGATCCCATGCGCTTCAACCTCGAACGTCCCGACATGCGCAAGGCGCTGGCGGGCACGCAGCAGGATATCGAGCGCGCGGTTACGTCGGGGATGCGCGATGCCGCCGACGGCCTTAAGCAGGATTTGCGCGATGACGTTGTCGCCTCCGGACTTGGCGAACGCCTCTCGCGGACATGGCGAGGCAAGGTGTTCCCCGAGGTCGGCGAAAGCGTCGAGGCCGCAGCCTTCGTCTGGTCGAAGGCCCCGAAACTCATCGACGCCTTCGATCGTGGCGTCACCATTCGCTCGGCGCGAGGGTTCTGGCTGGCGATCCCGACACCCGCCGCCGGGGCGCGCGGGCGAGGACCGAACGGGCGTGCGTCACGCATCACCCCCGGCGGCTGGGAGCGGCGCACCGGCATGCGGCTGCGCTTCGTCTATCGCAAGCGCGGCCCTTCGCTGCTGGTCGCCGATACAGCTCGCCTCAACACGCGAGGATTGGCGGCAGCGAATAAACGCAAGACCGGCCATTCAACGGTAATCGTGTTCCTGCTCGTGCCCCAGGTCACGCTCCGGAAGCGGCTCAACATCGATGCGATCGCGAAGCGGCAAGCCGCGCGCGTGCCAACCCTGATCGCGCGGCACTGGCCGCGTTCCTGAAAGCTCTTTGTTCATGCCCTCGAAACGCGAAACCGTCCTCGGCGCCGTGAAGGCGCTCGTCGCCGATGCCCTGCCGGGCGCGGAGGTGAAGCGCAATCTCGCCAAGCCAGAGCGTATTCCTCCGGGCGGGCTGGTCGTGATCCGCGATGGCGATCCGGGTGAGCCCGACGTCACGCTCTCGCCGGTGTCCTACCTCTACACCCATCGCATTACCGTCGAGATCGCCGCTTTCGAGAGCGCCACGCTCACGCGTGAGCAGGTGCTCGACGAGATGCTTGCCGCGATCGGTGCGGCGATCATCGCCAATCGCAGGCTCGGCGGGCTGGTCGACTGGGTCGAGGCGGAAGCCCCGACCTCCGAGGACATCGAGACCACGGGCAGTCAGGCCGGCCGCTTCGCCGATTTCGTGATCGTGGCGACCTACGCCACCGCCGATTCGCTCAACTGAACGACGGCCCTTCGACTGCGCTCGGACCTTCGGAACTGAACAGCGCCGGTCCGGCCCCGCTCAGGCCCCAACACCACACCACATGGAGAACGACCCATGCCTCGCGCACGCGGCGTGAACGCGGCTCTCGCCGCCGTGTTCGAAAGCACCTACGGCACCCCGCCCGGCACCGGCTTTCGCCGCATGCCCTTCGCCTCGGTCAACATCGGCGAGGAACAGGGGCTGATCGCAAGCGAGCTTCTCGGCTTCGGCCGCGAGCCGCTGGCGCCGGTTTATGACGTGATCACCAACACGGGCGATCTCGTCGTTCCCGTGGATACCCGCAACATCGGCGTCTGGTTGCGCGGCTTGATGGGCGCGCCGACGACCGTCGCGGCCAACGCCGCCACAGCCACGATCACGCTGACCGCGAACCTTCTGGTCAACGACACCGTGACGGTCGATGGCACGGTCTATACCGCCGTCGCTTCCGGCGCGACGGGCCAGCAGTTCAATCTCGGCGGCACGGCGGCGCTGACCGCCACCGCGCTTGCCGCGATCATCAATCCGAGCGCGAACGTCGCGGCCGCGGCGGTTGGCGCGGTCGTCAACCTGACCGCCAAGGCGCTGGGACCGGGCGGCAATGCACGGACGCTGGCGACGAACGCGCCGACGCGCGCCACCTTGTCGGGTGCAACGCTGTCGGGCGGCGCCAACAGCCACACATGGTTCTCCGGCGCGCAGGCTCTCCCCTCGATGTCGATCGAGGTCCAGCTTCCCGACGTGCCCTTCTTCGGGATGAACTACGGCGCCCGCATCAACAGCTTTCAGGTCCAGGCGCAGCGGTCCGGGCTGCTCACCGCCTCGCTCAACATCATGGCGCAAGGCGAGACCATCGCCGCCACCGCGCAGTCCGGCACGCTGTCGGAGTTCGTGCTGGAGCGCTTCGGCCAGTTCCAGGGCGAGGTCCGGCGCAACAACGTGGCGCTCGGCAACGTCATCTCGGCGGAGCTCACCTATTCGAACAACCTCGAAGCGGTCGAGGTGATCCGCGGCGATGGGCGCATCGCCGATGCCGATCCGGGCATCATCGCGCTCACCGGCAACATCACCACCCGCTTCGAGGACCGCGTCCTTCTGGATCAGGCCACCAACCGCCTGCCGTGCGAGCTTCAGTTCCGCTGGGCGGCTGGTGCGTCCGCATCGCTGATCTGGACCGCGCACCGGGTCTTCCTGCCGCGAGGCGACCGCCAGATCCAGGGACCGGGCGGCGTGCAGGCCCCGTTCGCATTCCAGGCCGCGATCGATCCGGTGCTGAACCGCGCCGCGACCTGCGTGCTCACCAACGACGTCGCGTCCTACTGACCCGTTCCGACAGGAGGCTCCCTTGCTCAAGCTCTCGACACCATCCCGCGAGCCGTTCTGGCTCGACATCCTGCCGGGCGTGCGCATCCAGTTCCGGCCGATCTCCGTCGCCGACATGCTCGTCGCCCGCGCCGCCGCCGCCGAGTCGCTCGGCACGAAGGTCGAGGGCGATGCGCCGCTTGACCGGAGCACCACGGTCGCGGCCGGCGCAGCCTTCACGCGTTCGCTCACGCTGAGCGGCATCGTGGCGTGGGAGGGCATTGGCGATGCCAGCGGCAAGCCGATCGATCCGAACCCGGTCGCCATCAATCAGCTGCTCGAGGTCTGGCCCGCCTTCGACGCCATCGATCGGCTCTATGTCGGCCCGGCCCTGACGAGGTTTGAGGAAAAAAACGTCTGATCGCCCTCGCGCGCTGGCACTTCGAGGGCGGCGAGGGCTACTGCGCCGCCTGCCCATCGCGGTGCGGGGCATGCGCCTATGTCGAGCACGCGCCCGTGACGGCCGAGGGACTTCTCGCATGGGAGGTCATCCGCCGCTGCGCAGGACAGGTTCGCGCCGTGATGGGCGGCGTCTACGCCATCGACTTCGGCGCGGTGCTCGCTTTGGCTCAGGCCATGGACGCGTCCTCGCCGCTGCTGGCCGACATTCTTCCAGAGATCGAGCCGATCATCGTTGCCGCCTATGGCCGCGACGCCAGCCGTTCCAATCGCGATTGAGCAACGCCGCCCATGTCCACCACCAATGTCTCGATCCGCCTCGGCGTCGAAGGCAAGGCGGAGGTCAAGCGCGCCTTCGAGGAGGTCGGTCAGGCGGGAACGCAGGCTTTCGGGCAGGTCGATCGGGCGCTTGAGAGGACGGGAGCCGCGACCGATCGGGAAACTGCCCGGTTCAAGCGTCTGGCGGAAGCGGCCCGCATGGCGGCGCAAGCCGATGCCGCGCAGGGGCGGTTCAATCAGGTTCTGGGCGTCGACCGACAGGCGGCGGGTTCGGCGCGCGCGTCAGCCGAGGTCTTCGAACAGGCCGCGAGGGAAGCCGAACGCTACGAGGCCCGCGCCCGGGCGCTGCGGGCTACACTTGATCCGCTCGCCGCCGCGCAAGACCGGCTCAATGCCGAATTCGCCGAGCATGCCGTGCTCGCCAGCCGTGGCGCGATCACCACCGCCGAACAGGCGGCGGCGAATGCGCTGGCGAAGTCGCGGTTCGATCAGACCGCGCAGGCGATTAAGGGCGTCGGCGCCAACTCGAAGCTCACGACCCAGCAGGTCATGACGCTTCAGTACACGGTGAACGACGTGATCGCGTCGATGTCCACCGGCATGTCGCCGATGACGATCCTGATGCAGCAGGGCGGACAGGTGACGCAAGCCTTCGGCGGCTTGCGCGGCACGATCATGACGCTCGGCTCCGCCATCGGCGTTGTCGGCGGCGTCATCGCGGGCGTCGCCGTCTCCGTTGGCGTGCTCACGGCGGCGTGGTTCGCCAATGACGCCTCGACGCGAGCGGTCGCCACCGCGCTGGCAGGCGTCGGCCGCGCGTCCGGCGCAACCGCCGCCCAGCTTGAACTGGTCGCGCAATCCTCTGCAGATGCCGGCAAGGTCTCGGTGTCGTCGGCGCGCGACATGCAGGTCGCGTTCTTAGCGACAGGCAAGATCGGCGCGGAAGAAATGGGCCGCGCCATCGCGGTCTCGCGCAACCTTGGCGTCACGCTCGGCGTCGACACGAAGCAGGGCGCGGAGGAGCTGGCCCGGGCGCTGGCCGATCCGTTGCGCGGCGCGGACGAACTCAACGACCGCATCCGCTTCCTGGACGACCGCACCCGCGCCTATGTCCGCACGCTGGTCGACCAGAACAACCGGGCGGAGGCGCAGCGCGTCATCCTGAACGCGGTCGCGCCCTCGCTGGCCGACGCCGAACAGGCGGTCAACGCGCTCGGGCGCGCCTGGCAGTTCGTCGGTCGCTCGGCGTCAAATGCCTTCGACGCGCTGGGCAAGGCCGTCGATCGGGCGGTGGATGGCCGCACACCCACGGAGGAGCTGGATCTGCTGCGCTGGCAGCAGGAGCGCCTGCGGGCGAATGTGCGCGGCAATGTCGTGCCGCTCATGCTGCCTCAGGTCGAGCGGCGCATCGCCGAGATCGAACGGCAGCTCAACGACCAGCAGGAACGCGCCCGGCGGATCGCTGTGGAGGCCCGCGCCAACGAGCAATCGGTCCGCGCCGGCGAGATCGCCCGCGACACCAATCCCGGCGCACGCGAAATCGAGCGGCTGCGGACGCAGGAAGGCGCGTTGCGCGCCGCGCTCGCCGATCCGCTGGTCCGGTCGAAACTGGCCGATGTGGCGGAGGTCGAAGCTGCCTACCGGCGCGTCATCACGGAACTCGCCCGCTACCAACCCTCGGTGGATGCGGCGACGCGGGCGGTGGTGGAACAGACCTCCGCCACGGACATCTCGATCCGCGCGACGCTTTCGCTGGCAGAAGCGTACCTTGAAAGCGCCGAGGCCGCCGCACGCGCGGAAGCACGCCGGCAAGGGCTTGTCGATCAGGCCCGTGAGGGCGTCAACGCGGAAACCCGCGCCCGGCAGGCCTTGCGGGAACGGATCGCCGAACAGGCGGTCGAGGCCGCCCGGCAGGTGTCGGAACTCGGCCGGCAGATCGATGGCCAGCGTCGTCTGAACGAGGCGATTTCCTCGGGCGCGCTCTCGTCCCAGCGCGCCCAGCAGATCATGCAGGTCGAGCAGGCGCTGCGCCCGTTGATCACGGCGCAGACGCTGGCCGAGGGCGAAGCCAAGGAGAAGCTCGGCCGCATCATCGACCGCACGCGCGAAGCCTACGAGCAACTTCACCGTGAGCAGAACCGGACGGACCTGCTTCAGGGCATCGAGCGCCGTCGCGACGAGATCGCGCTGCGTGAGCGGGAACTGTCGCTGGTCAGGCGCGGCCCGGCCGCGCGCCGCGAGGGCGTCGATCAGCTGCGTTTCGAGCAGGAGCTCAGGCGGCTCGGCATCGACCCGAACGATCCCGAGGCCGGTTATTCGCGAGAGCAGATCAGGCGGCTCAACCAGTTGGGGCGGCAGACGGCGGGTCGCGAGGCGGCCTTCGACTATGAGCAGCAGAACACCGGCCTCGCCCGCGAGGTCGAGCTCCTGAAGCAGGGAGCCTCGGCCCGCTCGGAAGCGATCGCCATGATCCGCGCCGAGCAGCAGTTGCGCCGCCAGGGGATCGATCCGGCGGGAACCGAGGGACAGGCCGCGCTTGCCGCCGCCCGCCGCCAGTTCGCGCTTGAGCGTCAGGCAGAGGCGCAAGTCGCGTTGCAGGATCAGCGCGCCGAGATCGCCCTGATCGAAACCCAGATCGGCCTGATCGGCGCGTCTGCCCAGCAGCGCGAGACAGTGATGGCGACCATTCGCGCCGAACAGGATCTGCGGCGGCGCGGCATCGATCTCGCAAGCGAGGAAGGCCGGGCCATCGTCGCGAACGCAGTCCGGGTGCAGCAGCTGACGACGGAACTTCAGCGGCAGGAAGCGACCCAGCGGGCCTTGCAGGGCGCGATCGGCAACGCGCTCGACCGCTTCGGAACGCTGCTGGCGCAGGGCAAGACCGACTGGAAATCGTGGGCGGATGCCGGGCAGGCGGCGATCAACGACATCATGAACGAGCTGATCAAGCTCGCGGTGATGAACCCGCTCAAGAACTTCCTGTTCGGCGGCAACGCGCCGACGCTGGCGACCGGCGGCGGCATCTTCGGTGAACTCGGCAAGATCTTCGCCGGTCTGTTCCATGAGGGCGGGCTTGTCGGCGCGGGTGGGCCGGGGCGCAACGTTCCGGCGCTTCTGTTTGCGGGCGCGCCGCGCCTTCATGGCGGCGGCTACGTCCGGCCCGGCGAGGTTCCGGCCATCCTGCAGACCGGCGAGCGCGTGCTGAATCGCAAGGAAACCGCCGCCTACGACCAGCGCGGCGAGCAGGCCATGCCGATGATGGTGACGTTCAACATCACGACGCCGGATGCGGGCTCGTTCCGCCGGGCGCAGGGCCAGATCACCGCCGAGATGGCCTCGGCGCTTGAACGAGCGAGGCGCAACCTTTGAGCTTTCATGACGTGTCCTTCCCGGACGCCATCGCGCGCGGCGCGACCGGTGGCCCAGAATACTCGACCGACGTGGTGATGGTCGCGTCGGGCTTCGAGCAGCGCAACCAGAACTGGTCGGCCTCGCGCGCCCGCTACGACATCTCGACCGGCATCCGCACCCGCGAGCAGATGGCGGAGGTGATCGCCTTCTTCCGCGCCCGCAAGGGTCGCGCCTTCGGCTTCCGGTTTAGGGATTGGGGCGACTTCGAAGCCACAGACCAGCAATGCCAGGCGGTGAGCGCGACCGTGTTCCAGCTGGTGAAGCGTTATCCATCCGGCCCCGTCGTCGAGATCCGCACCATCACCCGGCCCGTCGTCGGCTCGGTGGTGGTGCGCGTCAACGGCAACATCGTCACGCCGACAATCGATCACGCGACCGGGCGGCTCACCTTCGGCGCGGCTCCGGCGGCGACGCCCGTCGCAACCTTCCGCTTCGACGTGCCCGTGCGCTTCGACACCGACCACCTTCAGGTGATCAGCCGCGCCTACAATCTGCAAAACGTCCAGTCGATCCCAATTGTCGAGATCAGGGCTTGACCCATGAAACCCACCACCCCCGCGCTCGCCGCGCATCTCGCCGGAGAGGTGACCACGCTTGCGACCTGCTGGCGGCTCGAACGGGCCGATGGCTGGGTTCGCGGCTTCACCGACCATGACCGCGAGCTTGTCGTCGATGGGCTGACCTATGTGGCGTCCACGGGCTTCCTGCCGTCCGCGATCAAGACTGCCTCCGATCTCTCCGTCGACAATCTCGATGTCGACGGCTTTCTCGACGATGCGGCGCTCAGGGCCGAGGACCTGATTGCCGGGCTGTTCGACGGCGCGCGGATCGAGGTCTTCATCGTCAACTGGGCAGACCTTGGCCAGGGGCGGCTCCTGCTGCGCAAGGGGTTTCTCGGCGAGATCAAGCGCGCCGATCAGCGCTTCTCCGCCGAGATCCGGGGCTTGTCGAACCAGCTCGCACAGACTGCCGGCAAGCTCTACTCGCGCCTGTGCCGCGTCGACCTCGGATCGAGCGAATGCGGCGTGGCGCTCGGCCCGCGCACCGACACCTATGCCGTGACACAGGTGATCGCCGCTGACACGGTGCGGATCGTCACCGCGCGCGCCACGGGCTTCTTCACCTTCGGCAAGGCGACCTTCACGACCGGCGCCAATGCGGGCGCGGTCAACGAGGTGCTCCTGCATGACGGCCAGACCATCCGGCTGTTCGTGCAGATGCCGCGACCCATCGTGGTCGGCGACCAGATTGTGCTCGTCGCCGGTTGCGACAAGACGCCTGAGACCTGCAACGCCAAGTTCGCCAACATCCTGAACTTCAGGGGCGAGCCGCATATTCCGGGGAACGACAAGGTGTTCTCCTATCCGGTGCGCGCATGACCGCCTTCACGCGTGCCGCCCTCATCGCCGAGGCGCGCACATGGATCGGCACGCCCTGGCATCACCAGGCGGCGGTGAAGGGCGCGGGCTGCGATTGCATCGGCTTCGTGCGCGGCGCGGCCGAGCCGTTCATCGGGGCCATCTCCCAGCCGATGAACTATGCCGCGACCTGGCCGCTCTACCGGGCCGAGGAACGGTTGCGCGACGAGATGGCGGCCCATGCCGCCGAGATCGACATCGCCGATGCCTTGCCCGGCGACATCCTGCTGTTCGGCGTCGGCAAGGGCCCGGCGCATCACTGCGGGTTCCTCAGTGAGGAGAACCGCCTGCTGCATTGCTACCGCGAGGCCGGCGCGGTCGTCGAACAGGACCTGACCGGGTTCTGGATCGAGAAGACCCGCGCCGCCTTCCGCCTGCCGGGCATCGCCTGATGGCGCGCATCGTCCTGACCGTCGCGGGCAATGTGATCGGCAATCTGCTGCTGCCCGGCCTAGGCGCTGCCATTGGCGGGGCGATCGGCGCCTATGTTGGCGGCATGGTTGACAGCCAGCTGTTCGGCGATGGCGCACGCAACAATGTCGTCACCGGCCCGCGCCTGCAGGATCTGCGCGTGCAGTCATCCGGCTACGGCTCGGTGATCCCGCGCGTCTATGGCAAGGCCAGGCTCTCCGGCAACGTGATCTGGATGCGCGGCTTCGACGAGGAGACGCGGACCCAGACTCAGACGGTCGGCGGCGGCGGCAAGGGCGGCGGTGGCGGGGGCCGGCAGACCACCACGACGGTCACCTACGTCTATTTCTGCGATGTCGCGGTGGCGCTGTGTGAAGGGCCGATCACCGGTACGGCCAAGATGTTCGCCGACGGCAACGCCATCGGCTCCGAGCACTATGCCGCGCGGCGTGTCTATCTCGGCGACGCCACCCAATCGGCGGACCCGCTGATCGCGGCGACCGAGGGCCTCGCGCCCGCCTATCGTGGCCTTGCCTATGTGGTGCTGGAACGCTTCGCCATCACGCCCTTCGGCAACCGCCTGCCGAACTTCTCGTTCGAACTCACCGCCTGAAGGTCCGATCCAGGCAGACATTCGTGGCTTCGCCAACGAATGCTGCCTGGATTCCCTAGTTGATGCAGGCTCTTATCCGAAAACCGGTAAGGGCCACTTTTCGGGAGCCTGCATAGTGGCGCAACTCGTCCTGACCGTTGCCGGCGCATGGGCGGGCAACGCCATCGGCGGCGGGCTTGGCCAGGCGGCGGGCGCTATGCTGGGGTCCTATCTCGGCGCGGCGATCGAGCAGGACCTGTTCGGCCCCGGCCCCGCGGCCGTCAACAGGAGCGAGGGCGCGCGCGTCACCGATCTGCAGGTCTCGGGTTCCGCCTATGGCCAGCCGATCCCGAGGGTCTGGGGACGCGGACGGATCGCAGCCAACATCATCTGGGTGCGCGGCATCAAGGAGACCGCGATCACCGAAACCGAGACCACGGGCGGTGGCGGCAAGGGTGGCGCGAGCCGTGGCGGTCGCCGCCAAACCACGGTGCGCACGCGCTACGAATACTCGGCCGACATCCTGCTCGGCGTCTGCGAAGGCCCGGTCACGGCGGTCTACCGGATCTGGGTCAACAACACGATGCTCGATCCCGAGCATGTCGGCGCGATCCGGGTCGGCTATGGCGAGGAGAGCCAGCCGGCTGATCCGCTGGTGGCGGCGGTGGAAGGCGCTGGCCGGACGCCCGCCCATCGCGGACTCGTCACGGTCATGCTGGAGGACTTCAAGCTCACGCCGTTCGGGAACCGTTTTCCGAACTTCGAGGTCGAGATCTACCGGGGCTCGGACGATCCCGGCAATGCGCGCCACCTCGTCGAGGGCGTCTGCCTGATCCCGGCCTCGGGCGAGTTCGTCACCGACACGGACATCGTGCGCAAGGTCGGTCACGGCTCCGCGACGTCGCAGGCGGCGATCAACGCCAACACCGGCACGAAGCGCTCGGACTTCCTCGTCTCGGTCGACAATCTGAAGCGCGAACTGCCGAACGTCGAATGGATCAACTTCGTCTACGCCTGGTTCGGCACGTCGATCGACGTTGCGACATGCGATCTCGTGCCCAGATGCGAGTACGCGCAAGGCCAATCCGGCGCATTCGGGGCCGAGACCGCGCCGCATCTCTGGTCGGTCGCGGGCGGCGGAAGATCAGTCTGGCCGGTCGTCACCTCCTACACGCTCCCCAACGGACAATCGGCCCTGTCCTATGGTGGTACGATCAGCGACGGTTCCGTGATCCGGGCTGTTCAGGAGCTGAAGGCGCGCGGCTACAAGGTCCTCTTCTATCCCTTCATCATGATGGACATTCCGCCGCCCGATCCGGCGCCATTCCCCTGGCGCGGCAGGATCACCGGCGCTGCGGCCGATGTTGCCGGGTTCTTCACGCGACCGGCGGGGTATCTGCGCTTCATCCGCCACTGCATGACGCTCTGCGAGCAGGCCGGCGGCGTCGACGCCTTCGCCGTCGGCTCGGAGATGGTTGGCCTCAACCGCATCCGGGACGGAAGCGGAGCCTATCCGGCCGTGCCGTTCTGGCGGCAGATCGCGGCGGAAGCCAAGACCCGACTTGGCACAAACTGTTCTGTCACCTACGCCGCCGATTGGTCGGAATACCGCTACCATGATCGCGGCGGCGCCAACGTCGACTTCCCGCTCGACGCGCTCTGGGCCGACAGCAACATCGATGCGGTCGGGATCGACGCCTACTTCCCCGTCACCGACACCGACCGCTCGCTGACCGATCCTGCCGTGATTGGAGCAGGCTGGGGCTCGGGCGAACTGACCAGCTACTTCTATGCGAGCGAGGCCGATCGGGATCTGCCCGGGCGCGGCGCCAACCGCGTCCAGTCGCCGATCACCGAACCGTTCTGGGCGCTCAAGGACCTGCGCTGGTGGTGGGACAACGCCCACACGCCGCGTATCGCAGGGGCGCCGACGGGACCGGCGAGCCCCTGGACGCCGCGCATGAAGCCGATCTGGCTCACGGAGTACGGCTTCCCGTCGGTGCATTGCGCGCCGAACCGCCCGAACGTCTTCGTCGATCCGAAATCCGCCGAGAGCTTCTACCCCTGGTACTCGAACCGCTCGGTTGACCGCGTGGTCCAGCGCGTCGCGATCAAGGGCACCGAGGATTGGTGGCGCGATCCGGCGAACAATCCGCTCGACGGCCAGGGGCGGCGGATGGTCGGGCCGCGCTTCCTCTGGTGCTGGGACGCGCGGCCTTACCCGTTCTTCCCGTCGCTGAAACGGGTCTGGCAGGACGGCGACAATTACCGCCTCGGCCATTGGGTTCAGGGAAAGATCGGCAACATGCAGCTCTCCGAGATCGTGCGCGATCTGTGCATTCGCGCCGGGCTTTCCAATGCCGACATCGATGTGACGAGCCTCACCGACGAGGTCTCGGGCTATGTCGTCTCGGAGCGCAAGTCGCTGCGCGAGATGATCTCCGTCCTGCAGACCGCGTTCTTCTTCGACGCGGTGGAGAGCGGCGGGGTGCTGCGCTTCGTCAAGCGCGGCGGCGGAACCATCGTCGCCATCGACGCCAATGATCTCGGCGCGGCGGAAGGCGACGGCGACCGGGCGCGCATCCGCATCGAGCGCGCGCAGGATGTCGAGCTGCCGATTTCGATCGACGTGGTGCATCTCGACGAGGCGCGCGATTACCAGAGCTCGACCGTCACGGGCCGGCGCCAGCTCGGCACCTCGCGCAGCGTGACCACCTTCTCGCTGCCGCTGATCCTCTCGGTCGAGGAAGCCCAGACCATCGCCCAGCGCGCGCTCCGGGAGATCTGGCAGGGTCGCGTCACGCTCGAGGCCAAGCTGCCGACCCGGGCCATTCGCATCGATCCGACCGATGTGATCGAAGTGCCGGTCGATGGCGCGATCCGCCGCTTCCGGGTGACGTCCGTGACCTATGGCAAGCCGGGGCTCGTGCTGGTGCGCGGCGTCGCGACCGATGGCGACCTGCCGCAGTTCGTCACCGTCCCGACCGGATCGGGCGACCTGCAACCGAACGTGCCGGACACCGCCTCGCCGACGCGGGTCGAACTCATGGACCTGCCGTTGCTGACAGAAGCCGAGGCAGGCGAAGCGACCTCGTTCTATATGGCGGCATGCTCGCTCGGCGGCGCGCCGTTCCGCGGCGTCTCGCTGTTCCGGCCCACGGCGGACGGGCTCGACTACACGGTCTCCGGGGCCGCCGACGTCGCCTCGGTGATCGGCGACACCGTGACCGCGCTGGCGCCGGGACCGGCGCATGTCTGGGACAATGGCAACACGGTCGAGGTGCAACTCGCCTTCGGCTCGCTCGAAAGCCTGCCCGATACGCGGATCCTCGATGGCGCCAACGGCGCGCTGATCAATGGCGAGATCATCCAGTTCGCCAACGCGGTGCTGATCGGGCCGGGACGCTACAGGCTCTCGCGGCTTCTGCGGGGGCGGCTCGGGACGGAGCACAGGATCGCGACACATCCGATCGGCTCGCGCTTCGTGCTGCTCGATCCCGGCCGGCTTGAACGCCCGACCTTCTCGGCTTCCAGCATTGGCCTCGCCATCGCCTGGCGGTTTGCACCCGTCCCGCAGGGGCCGACCGGGGACCAGTCCGGACAGATCAGCTTCGCAAATGGAGGCGAGGCCCTGAAGCCATGGTCACCTGCGCATGTGCGGGGCGCGCGCAATGGCGCGGGCGATCTCACGATCAGCTGGGTCCGCCGCACCCGCTACGGCGGGTGGTGGCGCGACCTCACGGACATTCCCCTCAACGAAGAGACCGAGCGCTACGAGGTCGACGTGATGAACGGCGCGACGGTCCTGCGCACGCTTGCCGCTTCCGCGCCTGCCGCGATCTACACCGGCGCCCAGCAGGTCGCGGATTTCGGGTCGGCGCA
The DNA here is from genome assembly GCF_002831785.1 of Allobosea sp. FBZP-16. NCBI lineage: Bacteria > Pseudomonadati > Pseudomonadota > Alphaproteobacteria > Hyphomicrobiales > Alloboseaceae > Allobosea > Allobosea sp. FBZP-16. Next base: position 53,794 of record NZ_LNCQ01000050.1, read on the forward strand.
GGCGAGCGTCACCGTCCGCGTCGTCCAGCTCTCGACCGCGATCGGGCGCGGCACGCCGGCCCTGGCGACGATCTGACCCCGATCATCTGACACCGTCAATCCGATCCCGAAAACTGACCAAGGCGCTCTGACCGCGACGCCTTGAAGGAGCCGTCATGACCACACCGAACCTTGGGCTTCCCTTCATCCTGCAGGGGCAGGCGCAGAAGGAGGTCACCCACAACGAAGCGCTGATCCGGCTCGATGCGCTCGTGCACGGCAGCGTGCGCAGCCGGACCCTGGCAACCCCGCCCGGCTCGCCCGTCAACGGCGAGCGCTGGATCGTGCCTTCCGGCGCGACCGGCGCATGGGCTGGGCAGACGGGCCGGATCGCCCACTGGAACGTCAATGCCTGGGCGTTCTACGTGCCGCTGACTGGCTGGCGCTATCACGTCGAGGACGAGCGGCTCACGGTCGTCTGGGCAGATGGTGACTGGCGCGATCGCATCGTCGGCACGCCCAATGGCGGCGCGATCCGGCTCGTGGCGCTTGAGCAAGAACTCGTTCTGACCGGCGCCTTCGTCGACACGACAACCGCGGTGATCGCCGACCGCATGATCGTGCTGGCGGTCGCCTCGTGCACGACCTTGGCCATCACCGGCGCGACCTCCTACGGCGTCGGTGTGGCTGGCAACACCAGCCAGTTCGGCGGCTCACTCGGCATCGCGCTCGGTTCGAACAACATCGGCGTGATCGGCCCGACCGCCTTCTACGCCAACACGCCGATCCGGGTGACGGCGGCCGGCGGCAACTTCACTGCAGGCCGCGTGCGCATCGTCCTCTACGCGCTCGCCTTCACCGCGCCGACCGCGTGATCTGAAGCCCAACATCCAGGAGATTTCCATGAAGAAGGAACTGCTCTGGCCGAGTGCGCCAGGCGGCGTCGCTGACGTGCCCGGCGGAACGGCTGGATTTGTGCGCGGCGCTGCCCTGCAGGACCAGGATGGCCGCGTCGCACCGATGGTCAGCATTCTCGGCGCGCCCACGAAGTTTCGCGACGCCTTCGAGGCCTTCGACACGACCACGCGCTGGAACGCCGTCCAGATCGCGCCCGGAGACATCGTGCAGGTCGACGGCAATGTCGCGGGCGCGAGCTACCTGGTGATCTCCAAGGATCCACTCTCCGAGGCAAGCGAAACCATCATCGAAACGCTCGATCGCTTCACCATGCCGGTACGCGTCGCAGCAGGTATTTCACTATCGCAGCGGATCAACGGCCAGGAGTTCGCCTTCGAACTCGTCTCGACCGATGATTGGCAGGGCGCAGTGCCTCTTACGCCCGCGAGCCCTGTCGTCATCGCTTCAATCTCCCAAGCGACCACGACGCTCAACGTCACGACCGCCGCGCCGCATGGGCTCAGGATCGGCGAGCGCGTCTCGATCTTCGGCGTCCCCGACAGTCGCCTGAACTATTCCTGCCTGACGGTGGCTACCACGCCAACACCCACGAGCTTCACTGCCACGGCCGGGCCACAGGGGACGATCCCCTCGGTGACGGTCGGGCCGTTCACCAGCGGCTCGATCATCAAGGCCGATCCATTGGGCTATGCCCGCAATGGATCGAGTCTCGTCTTCGAGGGGACGACAGCGACGAGCGAGAGCTATTATGTTCGCTCCGAGGGAGGCGATGCTCTGCCTTCCGGCACGATCGCAGGCAATCACGCGGCCGCCTTTTCGGTGTCGACGGCTGCCACCCAGCTGGTCGCGGCAGCAGGCGCTTATGCGTTCGCACCTGCGGCCTTGTTCGAGATCCTGCCTCAGCTTGAAAAGGTCACCTTCAGCGGCTCGCCAATCGACAGTGCAGGCGCAATCTCGGCAATGTTCAAACGCTCGCAGGTCGTTCCCAATCCTGCGCGGGACTACAAGTTGCGCCTGCGCGCGAAAAACCACCGGTCTCTGTCTCGCCCCGTCGGCAGGATCGTCTCGGCGGCCAAGGCGGGTTCGGCGACGGTGACCATCACCTTCGACCAGCCGCACGGACTGACGGTCGCCGATCTCGTGACGGTCCACGGCATCCGCGATCAGGTGAACTTCGCCAATCTGGCGACCCCGACCGCCGTCGCCAGCGTGCCCAACGCCACGACGATCACGATTCCCATCGGCGCGTCGGCGACCGCGACATCCATTGGCGGCGTCGTCTTCCGCGTGAATGGCGGTGTGTTCGGAGCCCCCATCGGCCAGGTCGCGCAATCGGTCGCCCGAACCACGAATGTGCTGACGGTCACCGGTTCGGCCGCCTGGTCCGGACTGCAGATCGGCCAGTACGTCAATCTGCATGGCGTGCGCGACGCCGTGTCCGGAGCCGATCTCGGGCTCGACGGACCGTGGCGCGTGCGCGACGTCGCAACGACCACGCTCGTTCTCGAACCCATCGGAGCAGCACCGACAGGCGCCGATATCGCCACGACGAACTGCGGCGGCGCGGTCCTGCCGCGTACCGATTTCCGGGTGCACTTCATCCGCGTCATGGAGTTCACGCGGCTCATCACCGAATCCATCGGCGGCTTCGGACGGGCCGACCAGATGGATGCCGCCCCGGTCCTCGTCACCAATGCCGTCTCGGCCGTCACCGTCACCGGCGGCGTGGCGCAGGACGCTGTCGCGGGCAACCCGGTCGGGATCGGCGCGCGCGCCGCCAACGTCAACCAGGCGGCGATGTCCGCGACCGGCGATCTCGTGCATCTGATGGCGACGATGATCGGGGCACTCGTCAACAAGCCGTTCTCGATCCCCGAGGCCGACTGGACCTACGCGCCAGTCGGCGTGATCGCCAACACGGCGGATGTCGTGATCGCCGCGGCGGCCGGCGCCGGCATCCGCCGCTATGTCACCGCGATCCAGGTCATCAACACCAACGCGGTCGCGACCGAGTTCGTGATCAAGGACGGCGCCACGGTGATCTGGCGCGTCTGGCTTCCCGCCGGCATGACGACGCCGTGGGACATCGACTTCCCCACGCCGCTTCGCTCCAGCGCCAATGCGGCGCTCAATGCCGCCGCCATCACCAGCGGCGCCAGCATCTATCTCGACGCGCAGGGCTACACCGCGCCCTGAACCGCCCGTGACTTGGGCTTTGGCCACAGGCGCGCGCACGGCGCGATGGCCGCGCCGTCGCATGTCTGGCGCACCCGCATTCGACTTGGCCACACGGCGCGCCCTGTGCGCCACCTCGGGCCAACCCGAAAACCAGAGGAAGACACCATGCCCGCAATAGCTGCGGCGGCGGTCACCGTCGCCCCTGAAACCTTGACCATCACCTGGCTGGTCGCGGGCGGGATCATCGCCGAACTCCTGATCCTGATCGTCTTCCTCGTCCGGGTGGCCTGGTGGCTCTCGCACCGCTTCACGCTGATCGATGCGACCCTTGCCGCGAACGCCAAGGAGATCGTCGCGCTCAAGGCCGACGTTTCCAACGACATCGCCGGGCGAAAGGTCGTCGCCGAGGCCCGCACCGACATCGCCCAGATCAAGGCGACGCTTGCCGAATTCCGCGAGCGCATCGACCGCCTCGAAAGCCACGAGGACGGGCGCAAGCACGCCTGATCCGCCGCCCTCAACCCAATCGCAACCCGACCGAAAGCCCGCCCCCAACAGCAATCCGGAACGGATTGCGGCCCGCAATCCTATGCCGGGCTTCGTCGTTTCAGCCGCCCGCGAGCAGCGGAAGTGGAACGCGGTTCCGCGTCCGTGAGCGGGCAACCTTAAGGGACATCGCAATGCTGCCTGCCCAATACCGCTGGCTCGAAGCCGAGCCCGGCCCGCGCATGATGGTCGAGGCTCTGAAGCAATACGGCACCCTCGAAGCGCCCGGCGCCGCCGACAATCCCAAGATCATCGGCTGGCAGGCGGAACTCGAAGCCGCCGGTCTCGGCCGTGTCTATGCCGGCGTCTATCGCCACGACGCGATCCCGTGGTGCGGCCTGTTCATGGCCATCGTCGCCCACCGCGCCAACATCGAACGGCGCCCCGAGCGCAATCCGCCGCGCTTCTATCTCTCGGCGCTCGAATGGGAGGCGTTCGGCACGTCGGTTCCGAAGGGCGCTGCGGCGCTGGGCGACGTGCTCGTCTTCAAGCGCAAGGGCGGCGGGCATGTCGGCCTCTATGTCGGCCACGACGCCTCGGCCTTCCACGTTCTCGGCGGCAATCAACAGAACCGCGTCTCGATCACCCGGCTGTCGCGCAACCGGCTCGTGGCGGTGCGCCGTCCGGCCTACCGCGCCCAGCCCACGAACGTCCGCCCGATCCCTCTCGCTGCGAGCGGAAGCCTCTCCGTCAACGAGGCGTGATCCAACTCAAACCTTGGAGTTTTCCATGAACGCCGTTCTTCAGTTCGGTGCGGGCTACCGCACCTACATCATCGCCGCCGTGCTCGTGCTGGTCGTCATCGTCGAGGAGGGCCTCGGCATCGATGTACCGGGCGTCGATGTCGGTTCCGACTGGCTCACCCATGTGCTCGCCGCGCTCGGCCTCGGCACGCTGCGGGCCGGGATCACCGGGGCGCACAAGTGACCGGCTGGTTCGCATTCGCCCTCATCGTCGCGGTGGTCATCGCCACCGCGGCGATCTTCGCCGCTGGCCGCAAGGCGGGCGCCGCCGAGGCGGCGAAAGCCCGTGAGGCCGAACTCAAATCTCTAAAGGAGGCTTCCGATGCCAAGGACCGGATGCTCGACGCGGCAGCTCGCCGTCCTCGTGATCGCAGCGATCTCGCTGACCGCCTGCGCGACGGCCACTTCTGAACCTCGCACGGCTACCGTCTGTCCGCCGGTTGTTGAGTATAGCCAAGAGCTCCAGGCGCGCGCAGCCGACGAGCTCGATCTGCTGCCGGATGGGTCGGCGATCGCCGAAATGCTCTCCGACTACAGCGTCATGCGGGATCAGGCTCGGGCGTGCTCTCAGTAATCTGAGAAATATAGTTGTCTTGATGTTGACCACACTAAACCTTTAGCCCCGCCCATCTGACCATAACACTCCCGGCCAGCATGCTCATGCCAATCGCGAGGAGTAAAGGACCAGCGAATTCCTCTGCAACAATGCCCGATGTCGAGGAAGCCGACAGCAGCATCAGGCTGAATTCTCCTCCGTGGGCCAGAATGATCCCAGTCCTCCATGCGGTCTGAAGCGACTCGCCGAATATTCGGGCGACGACCAAAACAATCAGCGTCTTGCCCGCGAAAATGATCGCGAGCCAGCTCAGCACGACTGGCCACGCATACGGGATGATCCAAAGTGGCAATTGCGTTCCGATGCCGACGAAGAATATCCCGACAAACAAATCGCGGAAAGGCCGTATCTCGTTCTCGACAGCATGGCGCGCGTCTCCCTCGCCGATGATCATGCCGGCCGCGAATGCGGCGAGTGCCGGAGAAAGGCCGGCGGTGGCCGCGACAATCGCAGACCCTAGTGCAATGGTGAGCGCGAGAAGCTGGGCAAGTTCCGGATCGCCACGCGACGCTACCCAACGGGCCAGCAACTGCAACGGGCCACGGGCAATGAACAGGGCTGCAACCAATGCCGTTGCACTGGCGACGACCGTTATGACGCCATACCCTTCGACGGCTCCACTCATCGAATCGTGCAGAAGCAGGAATGCGACAGCTGCCAAGTCTTGAAACAGAAGCACCGCAATGGCCAGGCGTCCTTGGGCCGATCCCAGAGCATTCGCGCTTGCGAGCACCTTGAGGCACATGGCCGTGGATGACATGGCAACGGCCCCGCCGATGAGGATTGCGGGGACGGGCGCGAGATCGAAGATCAGAGTCGCTATCAACGACACCGTTATCGTCGTGACTGCAACCTGCACGGCTCCAAGACCGAAGACATGCTTCCTGAGCCTTACGAGCTTCTCGAACGAGAAGTCCAGGCCAAGCGCGAACAGCAGCAGCGCCACTCCGATCTCACCAATGCTGCTAAGGGCAGCGTTTTCGGCAATCAGGTCGAGGCCGGCGGGTCCAATGACTATACCGGCAAGAATGTAACCGACAATGCTGGGCACGCCAATCCGTGAACATATCGTCACGAGCACTAACGCGGCAAAGACCAACAAGGCCGCACTCTCGACAAATCCGGTCACGCCATGCATGTTCTTCTCCTGATGGCATGGCGCAGGGAAGGCCGCTACCTGTAACCTCTAGACGTGCGAGCGCGCCCACTGCGCTATCTGCGCGGCAGGCATTGCACCGCTCGTCCTCGCGATTTCCTTGCCGCTCCTGAACAGGATCATGGTGGGAATGCCGCGGATCCCGTAGCGGCCGGCAATCTGCTGTTCGGCCTCGGTGTCGAGCTTGCCCAGGCGGACATGGGGTTCGAGCGAGCGCGCCGCCGCCTCGAACTGGGGCGCCATCATCTTGCATGGCCCGCACCACTCGGCCCAGAAATCGACCAGCATTGGCAGTTCGGCATTCGCATGGCGGTCAAAATTAGCCGCGGTGAGCATGACGGGCATGCCTTGAAAGAGAGGCGCGCCGCAGCGTCCGCAATTGGGGTTGTCGCTCAGGCGCTCTTGCGGCACCCTGTTGGTGGAATTGCACTGCAGGCAAGCGACCGTGGGCATCCTGTATCCTTTCGTTGACGAGCCGGGCTCGGCGGCCGAATGACGCAAGCGTTCAGCGCGTGGATATGGCGCGGCGGGCCTCTCGCTGCCGCGGCTCGGGCAGGTATTCCACGCCACCGCCCTGGCGCCGAACCGGCTGCGGATAGAGCGTCATCAGCTCCAGTATTTCCTTGGGCATGTCCGTTCCAACGGGCAGGCCCATGTCGCGGGCCTCATCGGCAGAGATGGGATAGTCGTGGGTCCAGGTGCCTGTCGCCAGCTTTGCCGCCAGCGCCGCCGCGCGGTCCTCGTCCATCTTGTCGGACAAAAGACGCTTCGCGAACGCCTCGATCTGCGCAATGGCCTTGCGACCGACGTCGGCCATGATGAGAGTCTGGTCGTCGATCTCGGCGATGGGTTTCTCCTCGACGACTTTGAGGAGCGAGGCGGCCGGCAACTGGCCAAGTTGCGGATCGACGGGTCCCAGCACGGAATGTTCGCACATCACGATTTCGTCGGCGGCGAGGGCGATCAGCGTGCCGCCCGACATCGCGTAATGCGGCACGAACACGGTGACCTTGCCCTTGTGGCCCTTAATGGCCCGAGCGATCTGGGTCGCCGCCAGCACAAGGCCGCCCGGTGTATGCAGCACGATGTCGAGTGGCACTTCATCGTCGGTCATCTGGATCGCGCGCAGGACTTCCTCCGAATCATTGACGTCGATGTAGCGCATCAAGGGAAATCCCAGCAGGTTCATCGTCTCCTGCCGATGGATCAGCAGGATGACGCGACTGGCACGCTTCTTCTCGATGTTGGCGATCTTGCGTGTGCGCATCGCCTCAAGATATCTGCGCTGCAGAACCGGCTGCAGCGCCGAAATGATGAAGAACAGCCAGAAAAGCTGCATTATGTCCATGGACCCTGTCCTCCTTCCCGTCGGCCATCCGGCAGAAAGCCATAGATGCCCTCGTCGCGATAATAGTGGCGATAGACGTCGGCGCGCCTTCGCAGGAGTGGCGTTACAAGCCAACCGGCGAGAAACCCGCCGATATGCGCCCACCAGGCAACCCCGCCCGTGGCCGTATCGCTGCCGAGCGATAGGAAACCGGGAACGACCTGCATGAAGAACCAGATCATCGCGAAAATGACCGCGCGCACTTCGAAGAAGAGAGGAATGAACAGAATCGGCACGATCACCACCAGCCGAGCCGCCGGAAACATGCGTGCGTAGCAACCGATCACGCCCGCGATGGCCCCCGATGCGCCAAGCGCGGGAACGACTGAGTGGGGGTTCGCCAGCGCGTGAGCCAGTCCGGCCGCCACACCACAGAACAGATAGAACAGCGTGAATCTACTCGGTCCGAGCCGATCTTCGACGGCGGGGCCGAAGATCCAGAGCGTCCACATGTTCAAGATGAGGTGCAGCCAGCCCCCGTGCAGGAAGATGTTGGTCAGGAACGGGGTCCAGTCGGACGGGGCGACGAGGCTTAGTTCCCCGAAGAAGCGCGAGGGCACCAGCGCGAACTCGAACAGGAACCGGTCCAGCACGCGCGGCGGCAGGCTGATCTGATAGAGGAACGCGAGGACGTTCATGCCGATGACCGCCCATACGATGACGGGCGGGTAACGGCGCGCGACGCTGTCATGGTAGGGAAACAAGCGGCAAATCCTCCCTCGCGCTGGCCATTCCGTTCATTATTTTTTCCCGGCGATCGTCACGCCCGTCCAGGCTGGGGGATCGGAGGCCGGGAAGGATTCAAGACTGGCTTCGATAACCGGATCGAATTCCGCCTGGTCTTGCGACGACAGGTCCACCGAGCCTTCCTGATCGACTTCGCGCCGGAGTCGGTGGTCCGTGCGACCCCGATCCAGGCGGCACGGTATGCGAAAGGCGTTCGGGGCGTCGGCGCCCTTGTAGAGGCGATGCCGCTCCTCTCCCCGCCAGCGGTCAGGCGCATGCCGGTGAGCCACGTCCTCACGCACGAAATAGCGCCAGTCCTGGCGCTCCGCGAATTCGACTGCGCTTTCGCGGTCAGGGAATTTCAGCCGGAGCGGACGATAGGGATCGTCGCTGGAGGTATATCCCATCAGCGGCTCGATTTGGGGCGGGCGCGACGGTTCGAATTCCAGTATCCAGTCGTTGGGCCGCGGCGCCGACGTCATCGCGGAACGAGCCGGCCGGTAAATGATCGCGGTCGGAACGTCCCAAGACCTCATGGTGGTCCCGGGTATCGTCGGCGGAAAGGGTGGACGATTGTGTCCGCGCATCATGGTGCTTCCCCTCGGTTGTCCCCCAGAAAAGCGCGTTCCAGCCGAGCGCGATCCCGCAGGGGCTGTGGAATTCGCAACCTTCTCTGATGAGCACTCTCAAAAAGCGCATGAGCGGTATCGGAAGACTGACCTGAGTCACGCAGTTTATCGCGAAGATAATCGCGCGCCGACTGGACGATCCGGGTCACGTCGTCTTCGGGAATGCCGAGAACGGAGGAGGCTGTTTCAAGCGGGGTCTCGTTCAGATCGACAAGAAACAGAACCCGGCGCCAAAGTGCCGGCAGACCGGCGATCGCCCGGTGAAAGGCCAGCGCCTCCTGCCGTTTCGCGACCGCCGCTTCGGGGTCGTCCCCACCTTCGTCGGCGACGAGTTCCTCGAGCAGCAGCACGTCGTCGGGCTGGTAGAACTCGAACATCTCCTCATCAGCCTCGGTAGGCTCTCCGCCAGGCGCCTCGGGCGCTTCGTAGATCGAGGCGGCATCCTCGGGCACCGCGCGGCGCGCAGCCTGCGCCTCGGCCTCGACGGTCTCGAAGGCCAGCTGCGTCAGCCAGTCCCGGACGGAGAATTCGGTCGGCCGCCGCTCGAAGCGGTTGAGCCCGTTGAGGATCGTCGCATCGATGACCTGCCCCCCGGAAGTTCCCTCGTTCATAACGAGAGTCCTTGGGGTTGATAGTGG
>NZ_LNCQ01000049.1:0-5939 GCF_002831785.1 Allobosea sp. FBZP-16
CGAGCGGCGCCTCGGCCGGCCCCAGCACGGCGACGCCGGCCGGCGCCTCGGCGCAGCGGGCCAGCGCCCGCGCATGGGTCTCGGCCTCGCCTTGCGAATTCGCCGAGACGATCAGCCCGGCGAGCCGGCCGAAGGGCGGCAGGCCGGCAGCCTCGCGTGCCGCCGTCTCGGCGGCATAGAAGCGCTCAGGATCGCCGGAGATCAGCGCTTTCAGTACGGGATGGTTGGGGTCGTGGGTCTGCAGCAGCGCCCGCCCCGGCTTCTCGCCGCGCCCGGCCCGGCCGGTGACCTGCCTGAGCACCTGGAAGGTTCGTTCGGCCGCGCGCGGATCGCCCGAGGTCAGGCCGAGATCGGCATCGATCACGCCAACGAGCGTCATGCCCGGGAAGTTGTGGCCCTTGGCGACGAGCTGCGTGCCGATGACGATGTCGAACTCGCCCTCCGCCACTGCCATCAGCTCCTGCTTCAGGCGCTCGGTTCCCCCTGGAAAATCGCTGGACAGCACGATCGAGCGCGCCTGCGGGAACAGCGTCGCGACCTCCTCGGCGAGGCGCTCGACGCCCGGCCCGCAGGCAACGAGGCTTTCGGGCTGATGACAGGCCGGGCATTCATGCGGCCGGCGCTCGACATGGCCGCAATGATGGCAGACCAGCGCCCGCCGGAAACGATGGTCGACCAGCCAGGCCGAGCAGTTCGGACACTGGAAGCGGTGCCCGCAATCGCGGCACAGCGTCAGCGGCGCATAGCCGCGCCGGTTGAGGAAGAGCAGCGACTGCTCCTTCGCCTCGAGATTGGTCTCGACCGCCTTGATCAGCCCCGTCGAGAGCCAGCGCCCGCGCTCCGGCTTGTCCTTGCGCAGGTCGACCAGACCGAGGGTCGGCAGTTCGCGCCCGCCAAAGCGCTCGGGCAATTTGAGATGGAGATAGCGGCCGCGTTCGGCGTTGACCCGTGTCTCCAGCGATGGCGTCGCCGAGGCCAGCACCACCGGCGCGTTCTCGATGCGCCCACGCACCACCGCCATGTCGCGGGCATGGTAGGCGACGCCGTCCTCCTGCTTGTAGGCGGCCTCGTGCTCCTCGTCTATGACGATAAGGCCGAGGTCCCGGTAGGGCAGGAACAGCGCCGAGCGCGCGCCTGCGACCACCAGCGCCTCGCCCCTGGCAATCGCCGCCTGCAAGCGCTCGCGCCGGCGGCCGCTCACGCCTGAGTGCCACAGCCCCGGCCGGACACCGAAACGCGCCTCGAACCGATCGATGAACTGCGCGGTGAGCGCGATCTCCGGCATCAGGATGACGCTCTGCCGGCCGAGCCGGATCGCCTCGGCGACGGCCTCGAAATAGACCTCGGTCTTGCCGGAGCCGGTGACGCCCTCGAGCAGCGCGACCTGCCAGGATTGCTTGCGCACGAGCGCGGCGAGGGAATCGCCGACAGCCTGCTGGTCGTCGGAGAGCTGCGGCCTGGCGTGATCGGGATCGGGCCGTGCTGCGATCGCCTCCTGCGGCAGCGGCTCGACCGAGAAGGTGCCGGCATCGACGAGGGAATCGATCACCGCCGTGCTGACCGAGGCGGCCTCGGCCAGCGCCGATTTGCCGATCAGGAGCCCGCCCTCAGCGGCGGCGATGGCGCGCGCTCTCGCTGGTGTCATCCGCGCCGGCGGAGCACCGACCAACCTGACACCGAGCTTCGGCCGCTCCGGCGTATCGTCGGGCGGGCGGCGCAGCGCCAGCGCCAGCACCGAGCCCTTGGCGGCGAGCGTATACCAGGCGACCCAGTCAACGAGCTTGCGTAGCGCCGGATCGAGCGGCGGCATGTCGAGCTTGCCGACGACCTTCTTCAGATTGCTGCCGCGGCCCGAACCGGCCTCCCAAACCACGCCCACCGTCTCGCGCGGCCCGAGCGGCACCTGCACGACATCGCCCGGCACGAGCGTGAGCCCCGGCGGCACGGCATAGCTATAGGCCTGGTCGAGGCCGAGCGGGATCAGCACCTCGACCGTGCCGCCACCGCCCTGCCCCTCGTCGAGCGCATCATCCATGCGCCCGTCTCTAGCACTGATTCGCGGCGCTGACCGGCAGCAGTCGCCGCCGGTTATCGTTTCACGCCGCCGCCGGCTGGCGCCGGCCGAAGGGCAGCGCCTTCCAGAGCATCGCACCCCAGAGCAGCATGGTCAGCACGCCGAGCGTGCCGGCGATAGGCCGATCGAGGAAGCCGATGAAGGAGCCGTTTGCCTTGATCATCGAGCTCATGAAGTTCTGCTCCAGCATCTCGCCGAGCACGAGGCCGAGGATCAACGGCGCGACCGGGATGCCATGTTCCTCGAGCAGCCAGCCGAACAGGCCCATCACCACCATCAGCACGACGCCGTAGAGCGAGTTGGTCATGGCGAAGGAGCCGACCATGCAGAAGATCAGGATGATCGGCAGCAGGATATTGCGCGGCACCCGCAGGATCTGCTTGGCCGACTTGATCGCGGCCCAGCCGAGCGGGAACATCAGCAGGTTGGCGAGGATGAAGATGATGAAGACGGCGTAGATCAGTTCCGGCGTCTGCAGGAAGACGGTCGGCCCCGGATTCATACCCTTCATGTAGAGCACGCCGATAACGATCGCAGTGATCGAGTCGCCGGGGATGCCGAAGACCAGCGCCGGAATCCAGGCGCCGCCGAGCGCAGAATTGTTGGCCGAGGTCGAATCGACGATGCCCTCGATATGACCGGTGCCGAACTTCTCCGGCTCCTTGGAGAGCTTCTTTGAAACGGCATAGGAGACCCAGGCCGCAATGTCGGCGCCGGCGCCGGGCAAGGCGCCGATCACCGTGCCGATGACCGAGCCGCGGATGAAGTTCTTCCAGTACTTGCGCGTCACGGCACCGAGGCCGGTGAACATGTTGCCGACGGTCTGCTGCACCATCATGCCGGCCTTTTCCATGGTCACGGCTCCGCGGAGCAGCTCCGAGACCGCGAACATACCGATCAAGGTCGGGATGAAGTTGATGCCGGAAAGCAGGTCGACATTGCCGAAGGTGAAGCGCGGCTGGCCGGCGGCCGGGTCGATGCCGATGCAGCCGATGGCGAGACCAATGAACAGCGAGAGCAAGCCCTTGAGTGGATCGCCAGTGCCGATGAAGACCGCGCAGGTCAGGCCGAGGCAGGCGAGCCAGAAATACTCGAAGGAGGAGAAGTTGATCGCGACCTCCGCCAGGACCGGCGCGAGCACAATCAGGATGATGACGCCGAAGATGCCGCCAAGCACGGAAAACACGAGATTGACGCCCATGCACAGGTCGAGCTGACCCTTCTTGGTCATCTCGTAGCTTTCGTCGGCATAGGCGGCCGAGGCGGGCGTGCCCGGCATGCGCAGCATCGCGGCCGGGATGTCGCCGGCGAAGATCGCCATGGCAGTGGCCGTGACGATGGCGCCGAGCGCCGGCACCGGCGACATGAAGAAGGTAACCGGCACCAGGAGCGCCGTCGCCATCGTGGCGGTCAGGCCCGGCATCGCCCCGACGAACATGCCGAAGACGGCCGAGCCCATGATCACGGCCAGCACATAAGGGTCGAAGACCAGCCCGAAGGCGGTTGCGATCGCGTTCATGGCCGGCTCCTCAAAGGACGCTGTCGAGGACGCCGCGCGGCAGCGGAACGCGCATTAGCGACGAGAAGAACCAGTACACCAGCCCGGTCATGACGACGGCGACCACGACCGCCGTGATCGGCCTGACGCCGAACCAGAGGAACAGCACGAGCTGGACCAGGAGAGCGCAGGGGATGAAACCGAGCGGCTCCGAGGCCAGGACATAGAATGCCATCGCCCCGAGCATCAGCGCGAAGGACGCAACGCGGCGGGGCTCGCCGGTCCACTCGTCGAGGGCGAGCCAGCGCCCTCCGGCCGCGCGCTCGCGCAAGCCACGGACGATCAGGAGCGCCGAGCAGCCGATGATGCCTGCGCCGAGAATGCGCGGGAACAGGCTCGGACCGTATTGCTGGCCGGGAAACGCGGAAAACGAAAAGGTCATCGCGATCATTGCAGCGGCGATCAGGATGAAGACGAAGCCGACTGCGGCATCGTTGAAGCGCATGGGATTCAACCTTCCTGAGCGGCAGGGCCGTGGCCGGGCGCTCTGGTCACGGACCGGAGAAGACGAAAAGGCGGCGACGCACCGCGCCGCCGCCTTCGGTGCTGCGATACGTCAGGAGGCCTTCTTGGCGAGCCCGCCAGCAGCAAGCGCGACGCCCATCTGCTTGTCGCTCTCGGCCATGAACTTGCCGAAATCCGGCCCGTCCTTGTAGACCATCGCGAAGCCGCGAGAGTTCATGAAGTCGGTGTATTCCTTCGACTCGTAGATCTTCTTCAGCTCGTCGCGCATGACCTTCTGGACGTTCTCGGGCAGGCCCTTCGGTCCGCCGATTCCGCGCCAGGAACCCACTTCGGCGTCGATGCCGAGCGTCTCCTGCATGGTGGGAACGTCCTTGAACTGAGGGTTACGCTCGGGCGCCATGATCGCAAGCGAGCGGGCACGGCCGGCATCCAGCATGGCGCGCGCCTCCGGCACCGAGCAGGTCACGAGGTCGATGCCGCCGGCGGCGAGGTCCTGCATGGCCGGGGCGGCACCGTTCGAAGGCGCCCAGGAGACATGGTCGGGCTTCAGCTTCATGCCGAGCATCCACTGGATCAGCGCGAGATGCCAGATGCCGCCCTGGCCGGTGCCCGACGCCTTGAGCTTGCCGGCCGGAGCCGCCTTGATCGCTTCGGCGAGGGCCTTGATGTCCTTGTAAGGCGAGTCGGCCTTGACCTGCACACCCGCAGGGTCCGAGTTCATCTGAGCCAGGGGCGTGTAGTCAGCGAAGGTCAGCTGCGTCAGACCCTGATGGTGCATCATCGCGATCTCGGAGGTGATGATGCCCAGCGTGTAGCCGTCCGGCGCCCCTGTCGCGATCGCCGAGTGTCCGACGACGCCTGAGCCGCCGGTCCGGTTGACGACGTTGAAGGGCTGGCCGAGGCTCTTCTCGAGCAGGCCGCCGACGATGCGTACGACCGCGTCGGTGCCGCCGCCCGCGCCCCAGGGACAAATCATCTGGACCGGCCGCGTCGGCCATTTCGCCTGGCCGATCGCCGGGCGTGCGATCAATCCCGTTGCGCCGGCCGCTGCCGCGCCAGCCAGGACCGAACGTCTGCTGATTCTGCTCATCTCAATGTCCTCCCGTTCAATCGATTTAAATTTTGAAAGCTTCTTCGCCTGGTGGCGCGGCCTTCTTGATGAAGTCGCTATCAGAGCCGATTGCCGCTCGCGAGGCAACAGTCTTTGTATGCTGTATGCACGATCACACCGACAGGTTCAGAGCCCGCAGGCAACCGGCACGACGCTCTTGCCCGCAGCCTCGGCGATGGCGCCCGTGCTGAGCTCGCTGGTCGCTGCAGCTGCCGCCGGCCTGGCATCGGCCTTCTCCAGCATCGCCCTGAGCTGCGCGACCCCCGCGATGGCGTAGTTGCGCTGCGGTGCGACCCCTGCGATCAGGGCCTTGTCGGAGGGATTGGCAGTGATCACCCCCGCAAGCCGGCCCTGCCGGTCGAAGATCGGGCTGCCGGCGCCACCGGGCTGCAGGGGCGCGAGCACCACGTCGCTCGTCACCTCTCCGGGCAGCGCGACCGCGGTGCGCGCGGCGGCGGTTCCGTCATAGGCCAGCACGACGACCGCCTCTTTCGCGGCGGGCGCGGCATCGCGCAGCCCCGGTGCGGCACCTGTCGCCAGCCCGGGCACATCGAGCAGCGCAAGGCCGCTCGCCTGATCCTGCGCCCGCAGCTTCGCCGCGCGCGTACCGACCTTGAGGCCCTTGCAGGGATCGACGGCGGCACGCGCCGTCAGCACCAGCTCCCTGCCGACGACGAGACCGACGCCGAAGCGCTCGGTCGCCGGCGGGGCCGGAGTGGTCGCCACGGCAG
>NZ_LNCQ01000048.1:0-9679 GCF_002831785.1 Allobosea sp. FBZP-16
GGGCTGGCCACCGGCCGCGCGGGCGGGGCGCTCGCCGGCGCCGCGATCGGCGGCGTGGGTGGCGCCATCGTCGGCTCGGCTACCTCGCCTTATCGCCGCGGCGGCTACTATTATGACGACGGCTACGGCGGCTGCCCCTACGGCTACTACCGCGACTATTACGGCCGGCTCTATTGCCGCTGAGCCGTTCGCATTCTACGCAGGAGCCGCGGCCGATCCGGCCGTGGCTGGATGAACGATGACCTCGTCTTTCTGGGGGCTTCTGGGCGGCGGCGGCCTCGGCTTCGCGCTGGGTGGGCCACTCGGCGCCCTCGTCGGCGCACTCGCGGGCCACGTCCTGGTCGACCGCGACGGCGCGCTCTTCGGCCCCGCGCCCAAGCAATTGATCTTCACCACCGGCCTTGTCGCGCTCGCTGCCAAGATGGCGCGCGCCGACGGGGTGGTGACACGTGAGGAGATCGCCGCCTTCGAGCGTATCGTCGAGGTGCCGCAGGAGCAGAGGGCGCATGTCGAGCGCCTTTTCGACCTCGCAAAGCAGACCAGCGCCGGCTTCGAGGCCTATGCCCAGCAGATCGCAGAGGCCTTCCGCGAAGAGCCGGCCCTGCTGGAGGACGTGCTCGACGGCCTTTTCCTGATCGCCGCGGCCGATGGCGCGATCCATGAACGCGAGCATGCCTATCTGCATGATGTCGCGATGATCTTCGCTATCGACGAGGCCGGCTTCGCCCGCATCGAGGCGCGGCATCTGCGCCGCCGCGACGATCCCTATCTCGTGCTCGGCGCCAGCCGCGAGATGAGCGATGGCGAGCTGAAGCAGCTGCACCGCCGCCTCGTGCTGGAAAACCACCCGGATCGCGAGATCGCCCGCGGCCTGCCGGAAGAAGCGGTCTGCATCGCGACGCGCCGGCTCGCCGCCATCAACGCCGCCTGGGACGCGATCGAGAAGGAACGCGGCATCGGCCGCAGGGAGCCCGAACCGGCGTGAGCGTCACTCTCGCACCCGACAGCCGCTTTGCCGCCAAGGTCTTCCCTTCGCCCAACCATGGCGAGCGCAAGTTCAGCGATGGCTCGACCGAGCGCCGACCCGACACGCTGATCCTGCACTACACCGGCATGCCCGATGCCGGCGAAGCGCTGCAGTGGCTGTGCAATCCGGCTTCGCAGGTCTCCTCGCATTATTTCGTCTTCGAGAACGGCCACATCCTCCAGCTTGTGCCCGAGGAGCGCCGCGCCTGGCATGCCGGCGCCTCGCACTGGGCTGGCGAGACTGACCTGAACTCCGCCTCGATCGGCATCGAGATGGCCAATCCGGGCCACCCTGCCGGCCTGCCTGACTTTCCCGAGGCGCAGATCGCCGCGACGCTGAACCTCTGCCGCGACATCTGCGAGCGCTGGCGGATCCCGCCCGAGCGTGTGCTCGCCCATTCCGACATCGCGCCGGGCCGCAAGATCGATCCCGGCGAGAAATTCCCCTGGCGCCGCTTCGCCGAGGGCGGCGTCGGCCTCTGGACCCGGCCCGCTCCGATCAAGGGCGGGCGCTTCTTCGCCCGCGGCGATGCCGGCCCGCCGGTCGAGGCGCTCCAGGCGATGTTCGCCATGCTCGGCTACGGTGTTGCGGTCGACGGTACCTATGACGAGCGCTTCGAGGCGGTTGTCGCCGCCTTCCAGCGCCATTGGCGCCCGGAAAAGGTCGATGGCGTCGCCGATGGCTCGACCATCACGACGCTGCGCGACCTGCTCGCGCTGACGCAGGAAGCCCGGACCGGCTGATCGTTAGGACTGCGGCGATCCCGCCCGGATGGCGGCAAGCTTCATTAACTCTTCGGCCCTAGCGTCGCGGACGATGCTCACATCACCGACGCAGGGCTAAGGGCCGCCGTATGCCGCTCTCGGACGCCGAAGCCAGACGCCTCTACGATCAAGCAGCGCTGATGGCCTGCATCGGCGCCTGGGAATGTCGGCTCGCCGATACGCGCCTGAGCTGGACCGACGGCATCTACGACCTGTTCGGCCTGCAACGCGGCTGCGCGATCAATCGCCGCTCGATCGTCGAGCTTTACCATGACGAGTCCCGCGCCGAGATGGAACGCCTGCGCAGCCGGCTGATCACCAGCGGCCAGGGCTTCGTCATGGACGCCCGCATCTGCACCACCGCCGGCGCCGAGCGCTGGATGCGTCTCTCCGCTTCCGTCACGCATGAGCACGGACGGGCCGCCCGCATCCACGGCGCCAAGCAGGACATCACCGGCGAGAAGGACATGTGGCTGGGACTGCGCCGGCTCGCCTATAGCGACCCGCTGACCGGCCTCGCCAACCGCCGCGCCTTCGAGATGCAGCTCTCGGACCTGCGCCGCCACACCGGCGATTCCAGCGCGCTCGGCCTGCTCGCCATCGTCGACCTCGACAACCTTAAGCCGATCAACGACCGCCTCGGCCACGCCGCGGGCGACGAATGCCTGCGCCAGATCGCCATGCGGCTGGAAAGCGCGCTCAGCGACGCCGCGATCATCGCACGCATCGGCGGCGACGAATTCGGCCTGCTTCTCTGCTCGGCCGCCGGCCGCCCCTATCTGCTCCACCGGCTGGAACAGGCGCAAGCGGCGCTGTCGCGCCCGGTCGCCTGGCGCGGCACGACCATCGAGGTCAGCGCCTCGATCGGCGCCACCATCCTGCGGCCAGGCTTGCTGCACGATCCCGAGCGGCGCTTCGCCGAGGCGGATTCGGCGCTCTACGTCGCCAAGGCCGCCGGCCGCAATTGCCTGCGCCTGTTCGGCGATCCCGTCGAGGTCGCGGGCGACGTGGCGATGGTCAGCGCCGGCGAGATGCGTGTGGTCTGAGCGAGGGATCGGCTGCAGGATCGCTAGCGTCGGCTGCCGATCTCGAGCAGGCCTCAGTCGGCATGCCGCCATACCTTCGCTGCCGAGATTATGAGGATCATAGCGAGCAGCGGCAGAAGAAGGGTCGAGGGGATTAGTCCCAGCAACTGGCCGCCGATGAATGCGCCAAAGATGGATCCACCGGCCATTGCAAGGAGAAATCCTCTATTGCGGCCAATGACAGAAAAGCTCTGATCGCGGCTATAGCGAGTGAACCCCACGAGCAGAGTCGGCAGGCTGATCGCCAGTGACAGGCTGCCTGCAAGCTTGATGTCCACTCCGAATAACAGCACGAGCGCGGGAATGAGCAACTCGCCGCCTGCAACACCCATCAGGGAGGCGACGACGCCGATCAGAAATCCGGCAATGAGCCCCGCCAAAAGGCGACTCGTTCCAATGAGAAGCGCTTCGCCCGAAGCAACGTTGTGGCCGAACAAGAGTGCTCCGGCGATGAGAAGCAAGAGGATCGCGATGACCCGGTAGAGCGCGTCGGAACGCAGTCTCGTAGCCCGGCCTGCGCCGAACCACGCTCCGATCAAGCTGCCGGCGAGCATATTGGCAATGATCCAGCTGCTCGCCGCCATCTGATTGAACGGCACAGTTCCCGCTCGAAATGGCAAGGCGGCTGTAACGACGACCAAGCTCGCCGCCTTGTTGAGGACGACGGCTTCAAGCGGGCCGAACTTGAAAAGACCGATGAGGATCGGAAGGCGGAATTCCGCGCCTCCGAGACCGATGAGGCCGCCCAGAACACCGACACCTGCTCCGGCGCCAAACGCGTTGAACGTCGACCGGCTCGAAGATGCGGCGGTATCCATCGCAAACGTCTCGGACTCGTTATGGTCAAATTACCATAGCGACTCTCGCAGCCGTTTGGAAACGGGCCGGCGCTCACACGCTAGATCTTGCTGCCTGTCTCCGGACGAGCGCGAGCTGCGAGGGCTGCGAGATCACTTTCTGCGCCCTCGATCGCCATGAGCTCGACCCGCCTGTACCGCTCCAAAAGCTCGGAGCCGAAGGCGGTGAGCTGCGCTCCACCTCCCCTTGTGCCGCCCGTTGCGGCGGCTAGGACCGGTTCGTCAAAGGCCTGATTGAGGCTGTCGAGCAGCAGCCACGCCCGCTTGTAGTCCATGCCCATGCTTCTGGCCGCGGCGGATATCGAACCCGACTGCTGGATGCTCTCGAGCAGGGCAACCTTGCCGGGACCCACGCGGGCGCCGGAATCGAGCACGATGGTGAGTTTGAGCTTTGCCATGTCAACGAAACTAGCCAAGCACGCTCGCGACGCCCAGCCCGGTCAAAGTGAGCTTCCGATCGTGAGCGGATATGGCAATCACTCGGCTTCTCAGCCTCATCTCATCCTGCAGCGCGCCACATGCGCCGAACTCGCACCCTGCTGCGGCAACCTCTCCGCAACCTTCGTTGACCAGCTTCGCCGGCGGGCAGCTGCGTCTGAGGATCTCGTGCCGTGCCCGGAGCAGCGGCCCGCGCTCGCTGAACGCGAGCGACCATTTCCATTCAGGCGGCGTTGCGACTGCCAGAGCGACGATCGCCTCGGCCAACCAGGAGAGACCTCATGCGACATCTCGTGATCGCGGCCGCCCTGCTCATGGGCTCGATCACCGCGATCAGTGCCGCGCCGGCCGCCACTCATGACGGAGCGCTTGCGCCCACGCTCGCGCAGCAACTCGACAAGCTGCCGGCCGGATTCAGCGCCAGCGCAGCCAAGTTGCGGCGGATGCAGATCATCCAGGACAATCTCGACCGCCAGCGCTACGGACGCAGCGGCGGTTACGGTCGCGGCTATGGGCGTGGTTATGGCCGCCATGGGGACGCTAACGGCTATCGGCGCGGATATGGCGACGGCTACGGCCGCCCCCGCTACGACCGCTGGTGAATCGAGCAGCGGCCTCGCCGGAAAGCGGCGCCGCTCTCCCTGCCAACTACCCCTTCACAAAAAAGCGTGGCCTCTGTCGGAACCCTCGCCCCTCCTTCGTCCTTGAGGCGACAGGCCGCCATCCGGTCTGGTGAGAGAGCAAGGAGCATGGCGATGAAGGTCACCCAGAATCTCTGGTTCGACAAGGACATGGAAGCTGCGATCAGCCTCTACACCTCGCTGATCCCGGACTCGGCCCTGGAATGGACCAGCGCCCTCCCGGCCGAATCCCCGAGCGGGCCGGCCGACAGCGTCAAGATCGCCGCCTTCACCATCGGCGGCCAGCGCTACCAGGCCTTCGAGGCCTGGCGCTCCGACGCCTTCCACCACACCTTCTCGATCTTCGTGGAATGCGAGACGCAGGCCGAGATCGACCGTCTTTGGGAGGCACTCGGCGAGGGCGGCAAGTTCGAGCAGTGCGGCTGGCTCAAGGATCGCTGGGGCCTGTCCTGGCAGATCGTACCCAAGCGCCTGGGTGAGCTCACTCGCGATCCCGACCGCGCCAAGGCCGGGCGCGTCGCCGAGGCGATGCTGAAGATGGTCAAGCTCGACATCGCCGGGCTGGAAGCGGCGGCCAAGGGTTAGGATTCGACCTTCCGATCGCCGTCATCCTGAGGAAGCCGCGTAGCGGCTTTCGCGAAGGAAGCTCCGGCAGGCTCCGGAACCAGCCGGAGCATCTTCCGTGACGCACTCCTACAGAGCGCTCTTCAGGATGAGGGCTCCACTAGGCCCGGAAGATGCGTAATTCAGGCCGCTTGCGCCCGTGCCGCGGCCAGTGTCTTCAGCTTTGCCCCGACCTCGGCGATCGCCAGGATCGCCGGCACGTATTCCTGCCCGAGCTCGGTCAAGGCGTACTCGGTCGAGGGCGGCGTAGTCGGCACCACCTTGCGCTGAACGACGCCCTTCTCCTCCAGCGCGCGCAGCCGCGCGCTCAGCATCTTCGCCGAGATCACCGGCATGTCGCGCCTGAGTTCGCCGAAGCGGCGCGGCCCGCCTGACAGGAACCAGATCACGTTCGGCGTCCAGGCTCCGCCGAGCACCTGCATGCAGGCGCCGACATTGCAGGTCTCCGGCTGCGCCGCGGCGCGATTCTTCCTGAGTTTCAAAGCCATTGCGATCAGGTCTCCGGTTACCGGGAGGATACCGGAAAACGCAGTTACAACAAGTTACCCCGTATACAGGGGTAACTGCGTCGACATAGCTCTCCGGCATTCGTCAACGCGGATGAGGACATTGCCGTGAAGCTCTACTATGCCCCGGGCGCCTGCTCGCTCTCGCCCCACATCGCCCTGCGCGAAGCCGGCCTGCCCGTAACGCTCGAGAAGGTCGATCTCCTCGCCGGCCGGACCGAGACCGGCGCCGACTATGCCGCCGTCAATCCGAAGGGATATGTTCCGGCGCTGCAATTCGACGACGGCACCGTCCTCACCGAGGGCGCGGTCATCGCCCGCTATATCGCCGATCTCGCCCCGCATGCCGCTCTCGCTCCCAAGCCCGGCAGCTTCGAGCGCATCCGGCTCGAGGAGATCATGAACTTCATCGGCAGCGAGCTGCACAAAGCCTACACGCCGCTCTTCCTCCCCGACACCAGCGACGAGGGCAAGACGATCGCACGCGCCCGCGTTGCCAGGAAGCTCGGCTATATCGAGACCATCTTCGCCGACGGCCGTGAGCATCTCCTCGGCGAAGCGTTCAGCGTTGCCGACGGCTATCTCTTCACCATCGTCAACTGGTCTGAAAGCCGCGGCGTGCCGCTCGACGCCTTCCCGAAGCTGCGCGCCTTCATGGCGCGGATCGGCGCCCGCTCCAGCGTGCAGGAGGCGATGCGGGCCGAGGGCCTGCTCCAATGAGCGCCGATCCGCGTTTCGCAGAGATCGTCGCTGTGCTCGGCGACTATTTCGACGGCCTCCATCACAGCGATGCCGACAAGCTCGGCCGGCTTTTCCACCCGCAGGCGATCTATGCCTGCGGGACGGAAGGCAGCCTGATCCATCTCACCATGGATCAGTACCTGCCCATGGTGGCCAAGCGCCCTTCGCCGGCCAGCCGCGGCGAGCCCCGGCGCGACCGCATCCTCTCGATCGAATTCGCCGGCCCGGTCACCGCGCTGGCCCGCGTCGAATGCGCCATCGGTCCAAAGCGCTTCACCGACCTCCTCAGCTTCATCAGGCTCGACGGGCGCTGGCGCCTGATCGCCAAGGTCTTCCATTTCGACCTCGACGAGGCGGTCGCCTGAACGGCCGAGAGACACGGGCCGCCGGCGGATGTCGACGCCGGCGGCCAGTCGATCGCTCGCCGGCCTCGTGACGCACAGTCACCCCAATGTCGTACGACCTGCCTAAGGACTCCGCTGGCCAGGTGGGGAGACAGGCACGGAAAAAGCGCGCGCGTCCATTGCCGGGCCCGCGTGTAGAGCTGTGCCGTGACGTCTCGACCCGGGCGCAGACGCGACCGCGCACACTTGTCGGAGTCGAGAGCATGCAAGTCGATATCTTCACGCAGGTGATCGTGCCTGTGATCGGCGGCCTGGGCATCTTCATGCTCGGCCTCGAATTCATGAGCAACGGCATCCAGAATCTCGCCGTCAACAAGATGCGGGCGTTGCTCGCCAGAATCGCCGGCACGCCGGCCAAGGGCGTCCTCGCCGGCACCTTCATCACCGGCATCATCCAGTCCTCGACCGCGATGACCGTCATGGTCGTCGGCCTCGTCAATGCCGGCGTGATCGGCCTGCGGCCTGCGATCAGCGTGATCATGGGCGCCAATATCGGCACGACGCTCGGCAACGGCCTGATCGCGCTGCCCCTTGGCCCGCTCGGCCTGCTGCTCGCCGGCATCTTCGCGCTGGTCCACATCTTCGCCAAGACCGACAAGGTCAAGAACATCGCGCTCGCCTGCATGGGCTTCGCGCTGATCTTCTACGGCCTCAATCTGATGACCGGCGGTCTGCGCCCGCTTCGCAACATGCCGGAGGTGATGGGCGTCATCTCCTCGCTGAAGGCCGACACCTATCTCGGCCTGCTCTACTGCGTGCTGATCGCCGCCGGCATCACCGCAATGATCCACTCCTCCTCGGCGACGATCGGCATCGTCATGGGCCTCGGCGCCGCCGGCATCCTCGACTGGAAGACCGCCGTCGCCTTCTCGCTCGGCGCCGATCTCGGCACCACCATCACCTCGTGGATGGCCTCGCTCAACCTGACCAAGAACGCCAAGCGTGCGGCTTACGCCCATATCTCCTTCAACATCATCGGCGTCGCCATCACGATACCGCTGTTCTTCGTCTCGATGGACGTGCTGACCTGGGCGATGCAGTGGTTCGGCGGCGATCCGGGCGTGGCGGTCGTCAAGGACGGCAAGGAAACCTTCCCGCTCATCCCGGTCGCGATCGGCCTCTATTCGACCTTCTTCAACATCTTCAACACCGTCCTGCTCTTTCCCTTCGTCGGCGTCTTCGAGCGCGTCCTGATGAAGGTCGGCGCCACGGCGACGGACGAGATCGAGGACTATTCGGCGCCACGCTTCCTCGCCAAGGCGACCGATCATGCCCATGCCGTCGCCAACATCCAGAAGGAGACCGGCCGCTATCTCCAGGCCGCGCAGCTCTTCCTCGACATCGCTCGCAGCAAGCCGGATGCGCCTGAGAAGAGCGACGAGCACTACGCTGCCATCGACATCCTGAACCGCGATATCCGCGCGTACACCTCCGGCATGTTCACGCCCGAGATGCCCTATGCCCGCGCCGACCTCGTCGCGAGCCTGATCGAGGAAGAGGATTTCACCGCCAGTCTCGGCGAAACGCTCTACCAGATCGCCCGCCGCATCGAGCGGCAGCCCTTCGGCGCGCCCGGCCGCGAGATCGTCGACAGCGTCGTCGACCAGGTCGCCGAGGCAATGCGCGCAATCCTGCCGGCCGGGCCGGATGCTCCGCTCGTTTCCGCCGAGGCGCAGCCGCGCATCGCCGCCCTGACGAGCGTCCGCGAGCGCTGCCTGCGCCTCGGCGCCGAACTGCCCTGGGTCGAGCGCGGCGCGATCCTGGCGCTGCTCGGCTCGGCGGAGCGCGCCTACTTCCTGATCGAGCGCATCGACGCCGAGCGCCGTTCGGTCTCGCGCGTCGTGCCGGTGACGGAGACCAGCCAACAGAGCCAGGAGGTCGGCGGTTTTGGCGCGGCTGCCATGCCGGCCTGAGCGATCCGCTCCTCATCGGACCGAGGACAGGCCGCCATCGTGCGGCCTGTTTGCTGTTCCAGCTGACGTTTTGTCGCGATTGCAGGCGAAGGGAAGCGATCCGCAATGACGGTGCAATGCGCGAATTATCGCCTGCTCGACCCAAAGGCGCGGCGATCGATGGATACGAGGACAGCTATCATGACGTCGAAGGCGATTTTCCTCCTGGCACCCGCTCTGGCGCTCCCGGCCGCCGCCTGGGCCGATGACGGCCTGACCTGGGGTGTCCGGCAGGATGGCGAGGGCATCGTCGTCGCTTACGAGATGCCGCAGACCGACGACCAGCGCCTGTTCTTCTCCTGCGATTTCGCCAGCAAGAGCCTGACCGTGCGCATCCCCTTCTTCAAGGAGGGCATGAAGGACAACGCCGTCACGACCGCCAAATTCTCGTCGAGCGGCGGGCAGGCGGATATCGGCATGAAGCTGATCAGCGACGAGATGGGCAACCATTTCGAGGCGACGACGACGCTGACGCCTGCGCTCCAGTCGGTCCTGCGCAAGGGCAAGAGCCTCACCCTGCGCATCGAGGGTGAGACGCAGAGCTTCCCGCTCGCCGCCGGCCAGAAGGGCTTTGCCGTGCTGGCACAGCGCTGCGGCGGGTAAGTCAGTTCCAAGTAAGGCGCGGGGAACCCTCTCGTGG